>JAUPLE010000042.1 GCA_030837085.1 Acidobacteriota bacterium
TTATGGAACGGGCGTTTTTCCCGGGGATGGGAATTTCTTTCCAGGAGACCCCGTCGTATTCCAGGACCGCGCCCTGGTTTGCCGAATAGATCATGCCGCGTTTGTCCTGGATGATGAACCAGTTTTGAGGTTGACTATTGTAATTTTCCCGGCTGTAATTGCGGAAATATTTTGCCCCATGATCAACGCCCGGACCAACGCTGACCGGCGAATCCGCACTCCGGGAAAAACTCCACGATGCCAACAGGAAAATAATAATTAGTATTCTTCTCCTAGTTTGAGGCCGGATAGACATGTATGGATCAACCCGGGGTTCCTGGCCCGACAGTTACATCATCGCTTTGGGGATCAGGACCGAATTTTTTAATCGTCAGTTGCCATCCCGCCTTCTTAATAGGGTCGACGGTCCAGGTACCGCCCACATAGTACGGTTCACCTTTTGGGGATATTCTTTTATCAAAATAGGAACCTTCTGAAGGAACTCCCAGGATTGTATTGGGAAAATTTTCTGCGGTGGCCCCGGCAGAGAGGTGAAAGGGGCTGTCCGGATTTCCGCCGTCAGGATCAAGCTCTATAAGCAGGATTTCATCTCCGAAATACATTGGAAAGGCTAGAGAGATACCGGGTTTGATAAGGTACTGACTTTCTGTTAATTTATTTTCGGCTTTGAAATCCCTATTTTCCTCATAATAGCACCGATTTTGAGTGAAAGTAACCTTAAAGCGAATTTCTTCTTGCCCTTCATCGGGTGGAGCAAAAAAGTTCCAAACACTGATTATAAATGGATAATTTCCAACTAATAGCATATAAACCTCCTTTTCATTCTAATCCTGTTGTAAAATCGATTCTTTCGTTCATATTGGAAATATAGCATTAGAAGCAAAGAAAAGCAAGGGGGGAATTTTATACGGTGGGCCCCTATTTTAGAACCGTACCGGGAGATTTACCTAATGAACACCATCAGGCTCGCCCCGCGGCGCGGGGGGCCACTTTGTAGAACAGTACCGGAAGATTTACCTTATGAACACCGTCAGGCTCAGTACCTTTTCGAAGGGATTATTCCATCTCTGCCCCTTCGCCATTAACCATTAACCATTAACAATTGACAATTAACCATTATCTCTTTTCCATTTGAAATGGTAAGGGCACCATTTGCAAGTGCAATTGCCCCATTTGATAGTTCATGTGGACCATTTGCACGCGTAAGTGCCTCATTTGCGTCCGAATGCGCAGCGTTCGAATTCGCAGGCGCCCTATTGGCGTCTAAATTCGTCTCACTTGATTAAAAATTCGCGCCATTTTTGTATTTTATCGCACCACATGATTGTGATTTTGCGCCGTTTGTATATTTTTTCGCGGCATTTGAGTAATATGTTGCACCATTTGTGTATTTATTCGCAGCATTTGTGTAATATGTTGCGTCGTTTGTGTAGTAACTTACGCCATTTGTGCAATATTTCGCGACGTTTGTGTAATAACATATGCCATTTGTGCAGTTTTTCGCGGCATTTGTGCATTATTTCGCATCATTTGTGCAGTTTTTCGCGGCATTTGTTTAATAACTTATGCCATTTGCGTAATATTTCGCGACGTTTGTGTATAATTTTGCGGCGTTTGCAAGTGCAAGGGCACCGTTTGCAAGTGCAAGGGGGTCATTTGTGAATGCTGTCCATGGGATTGCCGGCGAAAGCCTTGCATTTGTCAGTGCAAGCCGTGGGAATACAATCGCAATCCTGCCATTTGAAATTGTATATGCCGTGATTGTTCCGGCAGGGGGTGTAATGCCCCGCGCAAGCGTCGGATGTGAGGTTGATTTCCCCTTGTGATTGTATTTTAGGGCCGCGTTTGAATCCGCCCCGGCTCTATTTTGATTTGTCAGGCTGCCGGGAAACCCGGCGAGACTTAGGGCGGGATTCAGCAAGACTGCATCAACCCTATGTTTCCATGAAGTCATTAGAAATATACCTGCCGAACGATCTTTCGAGATAATCGCGGTCACAAATAGTACAGGCTCCATGTATTTATCTATATCCGTCATAAGTTCACCAAGTAAGAATCGAATATAGCATAAACCTATTTATTTGTAAAGAGAGAAAATTTTTTTTTTTTTTGAGATTACCCGGAGGAGGGCGTGGGCGGGGTCGCGCGTCGTTGTGGGTTATTCGTTTTTAACCCCGGCCTTTGATTTCTTTTTTCGGAGGTCGTGATTGATCGTCTCCTTTTCCTGGTAAAGCAGCTTATTCGCCTGGGAAAATATCATCCCCCGGAAAAATACAGACTTTTCCAGTAACCAGAATAATTTCTCCGGGGTATCGATGTCATCGTCAACATCGCATTCTTGTGTTTTGATCTTTAGCGGCGCATCGCTAAACATCTCGCCCTTCCCGGCAAACAGGTAATTCATATTCACGTTGAATTCGGAAGCCAGTCTTACAAATAATTCCGGGCCGGGGTTGCCGTTGTCTTTTTCGATTTCACAGAGGTAACTGGGGGCTATTTTAAGGGCCACGGCCATTTCTTTTTGAGGCAAATTTAATTTTTTGCGGATATTTTTGAGCCTATCGCCGATATCTACTGAACTCTCGTGTTTTCTCATCGGTTTATAACCGCTCCTTTTTGGCCCGTTGTTTCACCCGTTGTCCTGGGGCCGGATAGATAATTATAAACCGGAATTCAATAAAAGTAAAGCGATTTGAATGCAATAGTTTTAACCAGGGGACGTTTCTAAATTTAAAGGAGTCAATAATAATCAAAGATGCCTGATAACTTGATTCTCAATCCTGGTCTTAATCAAAATAAGTACCTGAATAGGGATCATACCGGCAGTATGGATTCGGTGAATGAAGCGTTCCTCCTGAACGAAAGGCAATCTCCCTACAATCCGGGCAAATATATCTGAATTCACAAACCTTGCATTTATCTACCATATCCCTGGTTATCAGCCAATATTTCCACGCTATATCAATTATCTCCCGACTGTTTAAAGCTGTATCGACAGCGCCTAACTCAATTTCGCTGTAGATACAAGGCCGAATTTTCCCATCCTGGGTTAATGCAATCTTTCTACCCCAACAATTGTTATACTCCCTGCTGTACTGATAAAAATTTTCATCGATCCTGGAAAATTTCCCTACACGAGAAGAACGTGAAATGCATTTTGAGAAATCTTTCTTTTGTTTCTGTACTGGGACTCCAGGGAAAACATCCCCAGGATAATTTTCCCCGAAATACGAGATCTCTTTTATTTCTAAATTTGAAAAAAGGCTTTCGATCTTTTCCCAATTCCCCCCTTCTTCAATTTCAAGGATAATGGACAATTGACTTTTTTTTTCATCCTCCCTTTTCTTTTTTAAAATCAAATGGGGAATCCAGGTATTATCATCAACCTCTATCACTAACCCTGCTTCCAAAAGGGAATCTATAAAAGACGGAATTTCATCATATTTTTTCTCTTCGAATTTCTCGATCTCCTGGTTTGTTGCCTGGAAAACATCTCCTTTTAATAAATCAATGATGGCCGTATTGCAGGGCCCGCGATCAAGAACAATAAACTGGTGAAATTTATACGTTGACATTTTCTGCTCCAGCCCTCTTATTTTATCCTGAAAAATGTTATATTTACTCTATTTTCTGGCTCATCACCCTCTGAAAACCACACGTACACACCTTTATCGATATCGATATAGGTTTGTAACAACCCTCTTGCATTCGAAGCGATGTTTTCCATTAAACCTGATCCGAATGGAAGCCGGATACTCTCGATATATTCCATTTTGCCGGAATCGATGATATCCAGCCTGAAAGTAAGTTGCACGATGTCTAGATCGCCAATTATCCCAATCTTATTTACACCTACATCATATAGTCCAAAATGAAAAAGCGGCTCAGGATAGGCTTCATAAACTATGCGAATACCGTCTTTTTTGAAAAAATCCTCTTGCCAACCACTGGAATGTGAATACCTGAAAGTGTTGGCCTGTTTATCGGAAAATGTTTTAGGTCGAAGAAAAGAAAGGCCAATGGCATCGGTTTTACCGGTTAAGACGTCTTGTCTATAAATCCTGTCCTCGGTATTTTTTGCATAAAAAAGATTCCCGTCTTTCGCAAAAACCCTCACACCGGCCCACAGGGCTCCGACATGACGAAATTTCCTATTTTCATAATCCTTAAAGGTGCTCAAATAAAATAGAGATTCATCCAATCGGCGGACATGTTCCGGTCTTTTGTTATCCTCCAATCGATATAACTCCACCCGGGTCAGAGTTACTTTGCGGGCAGGCATCATTGTCCCGATTAGGAAAAAGAGCTGATTGTTTTGTGAAAAAAAATCCATAGACCGCCGGAGTTCCTGGAACATCGAGGTATAGAGATATTCAAAATTCTCATTGTATGCGATGATCTTGTGGAATTGATCTATTATATAATACCGGTGATTAAGGTATTCGATATAGGAAGGATTAAAAAAACTACCTGGGGCCTGGAAGTCACCCATGGGTAGGTAGACAGATCTTTTAGTCTTTTTTGAATCGATATCGATAATTTTTATCTCGTATTTCCTGTCGACCGGCAAAGTGGCGTGCACGTATACTTCACCTTTTTCAAAACTCACCCCACATGGATAGCCATCTTCAACTGTGGTATCGATTATCTCAACAGATTTTTCATTCAACTCTTTGAAAAGGACCTGTTGGGTAATTTTAATTTGATCTGCCTCTTTATGGCACGTGCTTACAAAAGGCACTATTACAAGCACAAGCAAAATATATATATACTTCATTATTCGAATCCTCCAAAACGGTTAACGGTAATCACATCCTCGATCATCCGTTTTATCGAGGTTTGCTGATTTCGGCAAAATTGGGAATTCATTTTAAACTCTCCATCCCCGGCGAAGTGAATGTAACACCGTTGGCATAAATAATAAACACTGCAGTCCACGCACTTCGATTCCATGAATTGGACATATTGAGAGGCAATCCGCTTCATGGCAGCGAGATTGAATCCATTTTCGGAATCCCCAAGCGGGAATTTGTCGTTCATTTTCTCGCAGATATGAAATTTCCCTGCGGCATCTACAAAGAGCTTTGAATTAAAAAAACAAGCGCCCATCAAGGAGCTAAACGTCCTCCTTTGGAGCATCTCATTTAAAACAGACAACTTTGCAAAAATATTCCTTTCGATTGATGAAAGCTCTTCTCTATTCTTTTTTTTCTCAATGATTGCTTTGAGCGAGGTATTGAACTTTGTTTCAAAGATGCTTGTGTCTACCAAGAAATTTTCATAGTAGGTCGTATCCAGGGAATTAACAAAATTGAAAGATACATCGTTCTCCTTTACCAATTCTTCATTTTTAAAAAAGTCAAGCACTCCCTCCCATGGAAGGTCCTTTGAATAAACTATGGAAAAACTGACATTGTTAATATAGTACTCCCTGTCCATTTCCTTTATGTTACTTAGGTTTTTCATCAAGGTTTTAAAAGAACCTTTGCCGTCAGGGTATGTTCTTTTGGCATCATGGTTTGGCTGATTGCCATCAAGACTGGCGAAAATACTGAATTTATTATCGATAAAATACCGTGTAATTGGTTTGGTGAGCAGTACTCCATTGGTGGTAATCGTAAAAAGAATATCCCATCCCTGGAAGACTTCCCGGGTATAATCGGTAATCTCTTTTATTACATTGAATCTCAAGAGGGGTTCGCCGCCAAAAAAGCCTACAGTGAATTTCTTTGATTCTCTTTGGCCGATTATTTTCCTTAGATAATCGATTACCCTTCTGGCTGTTTCCGCTGAAATAAATGCGGGTGATTCTTTCCGCCAACGGTTATATTCGCCGCTTGAATAGATGCAATATTTGCACTTCATATTGCAGTCCTGGGTAATTTCGAAGGTTACCTGTTTCAAGTATTTCAGGTTATCTGTTATCTTTTTTTTATCGACGATCAGCTTAATTTTATTTATTTCACGTTTCCGACATTCCTTTTCATACAAATCTCTTATTTGGGAGTTCAAAAGTGTATTGCTGTCCCCATGATAAACATATTCCCCATTATCTAGATATATCTTTTGCATTCTGTTTTACCCTTTCTATAGCCTCAGGGTAAAAGGAGAGGTATGTACTCGATTAATACTCTAACTTTGATAGAAATCCTGTCCGGAACTCAAGTGGCTTTCAGAGCAGGGCATAGTTCCGCAGTGAGAATGACAGTAATATTCGCATGCATCAATCTGAACATAAAGCACCCTTTCACCGGCGGTTACGTTTTGCTGTTCCTCTCGTTCAATTTCTTCGGCTGTGACTTTCTTCAACATTATAAATTCTCCTTGATTGATTTATTTTAAGGGGTATTTTACCAGCCTTTATGAAATTTGTCAAATGAAAAAAGCGGAAACTTCGATTTTTTAGGAGTTTTCCTTGCCTGTCCCCTATTTCTCCATAATAGCCGTGAAGAACGCGAAGGGGCGCGAAGAAGAAAGACGGTCAGCGGTCAGGGGACGGTCAAATAATTTCATTTCCATCTCTTGACAGGGCCGCCTGTTTTTGTTATAGTTTCTTAATCCATAAAGAGAATGAGCAATATGGCGCAGATGAAACAATCGATACTGTATTACGTGATTGAGGCCCTATAGATGGAAAGCGTAAACAATCGTCCGTTTGAAATTTTAAGCCCTTATGACCGCTGGTGGCCAACCCGCGATCAACTCAATCAAAGCGACTACGAAAAACTCCTCCCGCCCCTGGTTCATAAGATCAGGGAGGCCGTCGCCAATTGGCGGGACTCTGACTATGCCGGCGTTTCCACTACCTCCAAAGCCCTGCTGAAATTCTGGTTTGCTTCCCCCCATAAAGTCAACGACTGCCCATTCCGTTTCTTTTTCTCCCAGCAAGAGGCCATTGAGTCTATTATTTACCTCTATGAAAAAGCTGGGGCTACCGATAAATATCAATTAATGAAGTTCGACAGTTCAGGCCGCATCAGCACCGGTATGTTTATGGAAAATTGGCCGCGCTATGTGATTAAAATGGCCACCGGCAGCGGCAAAACCAAAGTCATGGCCCTGGCACTGGTTTGGAGTTATTTCCATAAATTGTATGAACCCAACAGTTCCCTCTCTAAAAATTTCCTTATTATCGCCCCCAATATCATCGTCCTCAACCGTCTGTTAAAAGATTTCGGCAATTTTCGCATCTTCAGGGAAGAACCCTTTATCCCGGATAACGGTTTCGCCGATAAGAACTGGAAAAATGATTTCCAGGTGACCCTGCATATCCAGGATGATATAAAGCCCATTACCGGCGCCGGCAATCTTTTCCTGACCAATATTCACCGCGTCTATTTCCAGGAGGATGATGAACTTACTGTCGAGGAAGAGTTTTTAGGCCCGAAGCCGAAACCGGACGCGGATACCTCCAGGGGCCTGGACCTGGGAAAGATTCTCCGCGGCGGAAAATTGCAAGACCTGGTAGTGATGAATGATGAAGCCCATCATATACATGACCCCAATATGCAGTGGTTTAAGAGCATTGAAGAAATCAATGATAAATTGAAATTAAAGTACGGCGGCGGACTGGCCATACAGGTTGATTTTACCGCCACGCCCAGGCATTCCAAAGGGGAGATATTTGTGCAAACCATATGCGATTACCCCCTGGTAGAAGCCATTCGTCATGGGGTGGTTAAATCCCCGGTGCTCCCGGATGAGGCGTCCCGTAATAAGTTGACTGAAAGGGCCAGCGATGACTTTACCGAACGTTACCGGGATTATATTCACCTGGGTTACCTGGAGTGGAAACAGCAATTTGATGATTTGCATAAATCAAAAATACCGGTCCTGTTTATTATGACCACGGATACCCGCGAGGCCGACCAGGTTTCCCAATTTATCCAGGCCCAATACCCGGAGTTGAAAGATAAAGTATTAACTATCCATACCAATAACAGCGGTGAGATCAAGGAGAGCGCCGCCAGTAAAAGGGACAAAGAGGAATTGGAGCAATTGCGCAAAGCCGCCGATGATATCGACAGCGATTTGTCTCCCTACAGGGCCGTGGTTTCCGTGCTGATGCTGCGCGAGGGCTGGGATGTCCGGAATGTAACCACCATCGTGGGACTCCGGCCCTACAAATCCCCTGCTAAAATCTTACCCGAACAAACCCTGGGCCGCGGTTTGAGGAAAATGTTTGCCATGGGTTTGAAAGAAGAACTGGTGGTGGTGGGTACGTCTGCTTTTATAGAGTTTGTCGAAGAATTAAAAACCGAAGGCGTGAATTTCGAATACCGGCCAATGGGCCAGGCCGGGGCCGCGAAGAATCCCCTGATTGTCGAAGTTGACCGCGATAACCCCCAAAAAAATATCAATGGACTCGATATTGAAATCCCGGTGCTTTCGCCCAGGATTTACCGTGACTATAAAAGCCTTGAACTGATCGATGTCGCTAAAATGGAAATACAGCCCCTTAAATACAATACCTACAGCGAAGATGAATTGAAAGAGATCGTTTTTAAAGACATTGACGGCGAAGTCTCACACACCACGATATTTAACGGCGTTTTACCCGATTATAAAAATGTCCTGGCCTTTTTCACCCGGAATATTTTAAAGGAAAGCCGGCTCGTTTCCGGTTTCGATGTCTTATATCCCCGGGTGCAGGAGTTTATCGAACAAAAACTCTACGGCAAAACCATATCCCTGGATAGTCCGCAGACCATCCGTAACTTGAGTGAGATGGAGGCCACCCGGGCCATTTATAATGCGTTTAAAAAAGCTATCGATGAGTTGACTGTTTCCGATAAAGGTACGGCCGAGATCAGGAACTATATCTGTTTGTTAAATACAAAGCCGGTGGTCATGGACAACAGGGAATTTATGCGACCGAAAAAATCCATTTTCAATAAAATCGTGGCCGATAATAAATATGAATTACAATTTGCCAATTTCCTCGATAATTGCCCGGAGGTCATATCTTTTGCCAAAAACCACAGCGGCATTTATTTTAAAATAGAGTACCAGGGGGAAGACAACAATATCCATGAATATTTCCCGGATTTTTTCGTAAAGACCGAAAAGAGCATTTTTATTATAGAGACCAAGGGCCGGGAGGATGTTAATGACCCGCGAAAAATCGAGCGGCTCCGGCAGTGGTGCGCGGATGTCAATGCCTTGAACCCGGAGAAAAAGTTCATCCCCCTGTATGTCAAACAGGAAGATTTCGAAAAAGAGCGCGGCCACCTCAAGACATTTAAAGATGTTCAGGCCATAGGGAAGATCAAATCATGAAATTGAACGATAATGAAAAGCAGGCGGTCATCGACCGCATTAAAAACAATGAACCCCTGCCCAAAGAGTATATTTATAAGCTCTTTGCCGATGAAGAGGATGTGTTTCTATTCTGGAACGGGCGTAAGGAAGAAGTCATTAATACAGCGCTGCCTTTTCATTCCATTGAGCATATCGACGAACCCCGGAAAGAAACAGGGGAAGTGCAGCGAACCATGTTTGACTTTAAAGGCCGGCAGTTGAAAGGGTGGACCAACAAACTCATCTGGGGCGACAACAAGCTGGTATTATCCAGCCTGGTGAATGGGCCGATGCGGGACGAGATCGAAAAGGAAGGGGGATTAAAGCTTATTTACATCGATCCGCCCTTTGCCGTGGGCGCGGATTTTTCTTTCAACATCGAAATAAATGGAGATACAGCAGAGAAAAGGCAGTCCGTCATTGAAGAGATCGCGTACCGCGATACCTGGGGTAGAGGAATTTCCAGTTATCTTTCCATGATGTATGAACGGTTAAAGCTCATGCATCAGCTTCTGGCCGAGGATGGCAGCATTTATGTGCATTGCGATTATAGAGTGAGCGGATATTTGAGAATGGTTCTTCAAGAAATATTTGGTGAAACTTGCTTCCAAAATGAAATATCATGGAAAAGAAAAACTGGCAGTAGTAGTGAAATTGGAAAAGGTACAGATCGGTTTGGAAATGATATTGATACTATACTTTTTTTTTCTCGAAGCAATAAGATAATTTTTAATCCACAGTATGTTGAGAATGATCCGGAATATATTCGAAAGTTTTTCCGGTTTAGGGATACTGATGGGAGGCTTTTTAGAATAGACAATCTTGCAAATCCAGGGTATAGACCTAATTTGATTTATGAATATAAAGGATATAAACCTCCTAAAAATGGCTGGGCAATTTCTCGTGAGAAGATGGAGCAATGGGATAAAGAGGGGCGACTTTATTTTCCTAAAGATAAAGAGGGCCGTATTCAACGGAAAAGGTATCTTGATGAGCTAAAAGGACAATCTGTCTCAAACCTTTGGAATGATATAGGGGCAGTTTCATCTCAGGCAGATGAACGTCTTGATTACCCCACCCAGAAACCCGAAACTTTATTGGAAAGAATCATTAAAGCCTCTTCAAATGAGGAAAACATTGTTGCGGATTTTTTCAGCGGCTCCGGCACCACCGCCGCAGTGGCGGAAAAACTTGGCCGCAAATGGCTCGCCTGCGACCTCGGCCGCTTCGCCGTACACACCACCCGCAAACGCCTCATCAACGTCCAACGTGAATTAAAAGAATCCGGCAAACCTTACCGCGCCTTTGAAGTCCTCAACCTGGGCAAATACGAACGCCGCTTCTTCATGGCAAACCTTACCAACGGCAACCTCCAACAACGTGAAGACGTCTATGTCGATTTCATCCTCGAAGCCTACAAAGCCCAACCCATTCAAAACCACAAAACCCTCCACGGCAAAAAAGCCGGCCGCTTCGTCCACGTCGGCCCCCTCGACGTCCCGGTCACCAAAACACGCATCGAAGAAATCTTCGCCGAATGCCGCGACAACCTCTATACCTCCGTCGATGTCCTGGGCTTCGAATTCGAAATGGGACTCAATCCCTATATTACCCAGGAATTCAAAGAAAAAGGCGTGGATTTCCGCCTCAAATACATCCCCAAAGAAGTCTTCGACCAACGCGCCGTCGATAAAGGCCAGGTCAAATTCTACGACGTCTCTTACCTCTCCGCTAAAACCAATGTTCAAGGCAATAAAGCCTCCGTTACCCTCGTCGATTTCATTACCGGCTATACCCAGGACGATATCGAAGACATCGAACAAACCATGAGAAGCGGAACCAAAGTGATTATCCAAAACGGCCAGATCATTAAAATATCCAAAGACGCCGACAACATCATTAATAGAGAAATTCTCACCGAGAAATGGACCGATTGGATCGATTACTGGTCCATTGATTTTATATATGAAGATAAGAAAGAGATCATCAAACTAAAAAACGAAACCGGTGAAATCCAGGAGACCTGGACCGGGAATTATATTTTTGAAAATGAGTGGCAGAGTTTCAGGACGCGGAAGAACAAGGAGATAGAGTTTACCTCGGCGCCCTTTGAGTATCAGCAGCCGGGGAAATATAAAATCATGGTTAAAGTGGTGGATATATTGGGTATCGACACCAGCCAGACCATTGAAGTGGAAATAAAATAACAACTAGCTTCCTGGCGACTTTTTTTATTTTCATATTTATCTCCTTTTTGCTTCCAAGGAACTCATCGGAAAATCTTTATGGGTAACGTTTTACCCGGAGAAGGGCTTGATTAGATCAAGCCCC
>JAUPLE010000426.1 GCA_030837085.1 Acidobacteriota bacterium
TAAAATGATTTGATTTACCGCAGAGTACGCAAAGTACGCAGAGAATTTTTTTTTAAAAAAGATTTTTGTCCACAGATTACACAGATTTCCACAGATTTTTTATTTTTTGTTTTTTGTCCGCAGATTACGCAGATAGATTGGTGAGTGCTAGAGTGGTAGACTGGTAGAATGGTGTGTCGCCGAAGGCGTCTAATAGGCTGGGTGCGCCGCACCCCCCGAAGGGCGCCTCTGACAGAATTTATGAGTCATGATATTTGCACCCTGGAGGGTAAACAATTAAATGCCTCTTTGAAACATTTGGTGAAATAAGCGGTATTGGAAAACCCCACCTTTCCTGCCACTTCCGTCACATTCCCGAAATTGCTTTTCAACAACTCCAGAGATCGCTTGAGACGGTAAAATTGAATAAATTTTTTCGGGGGTTGGCCGGTCAGGGACACCAATTTCCGGTATAAAGTGGTGCGACTCATGAATAGGGCATCGGCCATTTCATCCAGGCCAAATTCCGGCTCGGATAAATTCTCTTCGATGGTTTCCCTGATACTTTTTATAAACTGGCTGTCTAATGAAGTCAGGTATATTTCAGCCGAATTCAAGCCGGTCTCTATTTGTATCTTTTCCCGGAGACGTCGCCTCTGGTGGATCAGGTTCTTTACCTTTGTCAATAGGATATCCAGGTTGAAAGGTTTGGTTATATAATCGTCCGCCCCACACTCCAACCCCTGGATAATCTCATCATCCTGGAATTTAACCGATAAAAGGATAATAGGGATATGACTGGTGTCGATATGCGATTTCAATTCCCGGCACAATTGATACCCGGTTTTCCCCGGCAATATAACGTCGCTGATAATGATATCCGGGACGGTCTGTCTGGCCTTTTGGATTCCCTGCCGGCCATCGTCCGCTTCCTCTACCATGTATCCTGCTTCCGTCAATAACGTCTTGATAAATTCGCGCATTGCCTTGCTGTCTTCCACCACCAGCACGACTTCCTGTTTTTGCTCGTCCATTTCAACTTCATCCGGGATGACAGCGCCCTCCTGCTCCCGGTCTATTTCCTGCTCCTGTTCTTCTTTTTCCAGTTCCAACATGTAGGCATAACGTTGGGCAATTTTACACCCCACCGGCTCTTTCTTTATAGAACCCGGTGTTTCCGGGATTTCATCCGGTCGGAAGTGACCTTTTCCCGTGGGCAGGTGGATAATATATTCCGTTCCTATTCCTGCCCCGCGGTTCACCCGGAGGGCGCCGTGATGGAGTTCGATGTATGCCCTGGCCAAAAAAAGTCCGATGCCCAGTCCCTTAATATAATGTTCATACTGTTCCGTTATTTGGTAAAAACGGTCGTTTATATGTGAGGTTTGGTCCGGGGATATTTCCGCTCCTGTATCCCGCAGCGATATTTCCACTGTATTGTCGGGCAGTTCACGTACCGACAGGCTGATCCGTCCGCCAGGCGGGGTATTCCGCATTGAATTCATCACCAGATTACATATCGCTTCCGCCATCTTTTCCTGGTCAAAATAAAGGGGTATATCGTCCCCCTGGCAGTTAAAGATTAATTCCACTTCTTTTTGCCGGGCCAATAACTCGAGGCTGGTCATGAAACCCTTTATAAAGGTTATAAGATTATGCCGGCCAGCTTTTAAGTTAAAATTCCTGCACTCAAGATTTAACAATTCCAGTACCTGGTGGACCACCAGGAGTAACCGCTGGCCATTTCGATATACCATGGAGAGCATTTTTTTTTGTTCCTGGTCCCGGCATTGGGGCAGCATTTGCTCGATGGGAATAATAATCAAATTCAAGGGAGTTAAGAATTCATGGGTAACATGGGAAAGCAGGCGTCTTTTAATTTCCCGTATCTCATCCGGATGGTCCGCCGGGTAGTCCGATATTCCCGGTATTCCCGCGGGGGCGCCGGTCCGGGTATGATTCTTCACCTCTTTTATTAGTGATTCGTACCCGTTGACCAGCATCGAATATTGTTTTATTAATTCATCTTTTGAAAGAAGGGAATAACCAACTTCTTTTGCTTTTTCCAAACAGGATTCGTGACGGTTAACATCTATTTCAATGGTATGCATATTCATCTATTTATTATGTCACAAATAGAAAACATATTTTACTCCAAAAAAAATAAAATAGCAATTTTACATTGCCTATTTTGCCTATTTCCGAAAACCAAACCAAGCTTTATTTCCACCAAGAGGTTATATTATTAAAAAATTCTTGGTGCCTTGGTGCCTTGGTGGCAAGGTTTTCATGATCTCAGGGCGACGGCGGTCCGTCATGATGAACTACCAACGGACATTGAAGCGTGAAGGAAAACAATATGTAATAATCCGTGCAATTGAAAAGTAAAAATGAAAAACGAAAAATGAAAAAGTAAAAACGGGAAAGCCGGTAAAAAAACCGGTTGACAACCCGGGGCTTTTGGTTTAATATAAGCCCATGACAGAAGCACCTGAATTAAAAAGTATTCCATATGGCATCGCCGATTTCAAAGATTTTTCCGAAAGCAATTTATATTATGTAGACAAAACACGGTTCATCAGGAATATCGAAAAAAAAGGAAAATTCCTCTTTTTCATCCGGCCCCGCCGGTTCGGGAAATCACTCTTCCTCTCCATGCTCGAATACTACTACGATATCCAGCGCAAAGACCAATTCGATTCCCTATTCAAGGGAACCGATATCCACCAAAACCCCACAAAAGAGAAAAACAAATACCTGGTATTATCTTTTAACTTTTCGGCGGTAGCCCCCGGCTAAATCTAACCTGGAGGAATTTTTTCTTCAACATATCCTTGATAGTATCCGTTATTTCATCGATAAATACGGGGAATACATAGATATCGATATTAAAGAAGCCCAAAAAAAATTCGAATCCTCTAAAGGAGCTTCAGCCTTAATGGGTACTTTCTTAAATTATTTTAGGGGAAAAGAGTATAGGTTATATGTTATCATCGATGAATACGATAATTTTGCCAATACGATCCTATCCGACTCCGGGAAGGCCGAATACCGATCGATCACCCATGGGGAAGGTTTTCTACGTTCCCCCTCAGACCAACGGCAATTTTTCCAAACTCCGGCAGATCATGGAAAGCGATTCTTAAAATTCCCAATGAAGCCGTCAAACGGTTATACTACGATTATATCAAAGAAACCTATGAAGAGACCGGCCTATTAACCATCGATTTAAGCCGGTATGAAGCGGCCATGAAAGAGAGGGCCTTCAGCGGGAAATGGAAGCCCTTAATCGCTTACCTGGTAGAACAAATGGAAAAGCCGCTGGGTATCAGGGATTTAATCACCGGAGAAAAAGCCCTCCAGGCGTTTTTGAATGTCTACCTGGGATTATCGGCGCTGTACCTGGTTTATTCGGAAAAAGAGTTGAAAAAGGGCTATGCCGACCTGGTATTGGAACCGTTCCTGGCGCAGTACCCCGGGTTAAAGTATGCTTATCTTATCGAAATCAAATACATCAAACCCCAGGGAAAAAAGAGCGAATTAACCCCTGAAAATTTCAAAAAAATAAAAGAAGAAGCAATATTGTAGAGACGTTGCGCGCAACGTCTCTACAGCCTGGATGAGAAATTCCGGAAGACCATCGGGCAAACCACGTTGAAAAAATGGTGCTCATCTTCAGTGGGAGCCGAATGGTACATCACAGTGAGATTTAAAACACAGGAAAATATCCTTCCCTTTCAATTGAAGTAAAGATTTATAAATCTTTACCTTTTTTTCAACCCTTTACTATTCGTTTTCATGTGGGGGAAACCTTCCCCTAAGTAGGGGAAACCTTGCCCCAGGTAGGGGAAATCTTCCCCCAAGTAGGGGAGACAATCCCCTAAGTAGGGGAAACCTTCCCCCAAGTAGGGGAGACCTTCCCCTAAGTAGGGGAAACCTTCCCCTAAGTAGGGGAGACTTTCCCCCAGATGGGGGAACACTTCCCCCAGGTAGTTCAGTTCATTATTATTGTTGGGGAACGTTTCCCCATGGTTGGGGATATCTTCCCTAATGTTGGGGAACTCTTCCCCTATGTAGGGGGAACATCCCCGCATGTGGTAGGGAACTTTTTTAAAGTGGGGGAATTCTTCCCCGGTTTATATTAGGAGAAAGGGAAGGGCAAGGTAAAGAAAAGGGGCAGGCACGGGGGTCTGCCCCTACGCGGATATTTGATGGGCATTGCATTTCCTTATTTTTCCTCTCTCAATATGAATCAAAAAAATATTGCAAAATCATGAGATTTAGGGTATATTTATAGAGTGGAAAATCAATTTGACATATTAACGCTTGTTCGTAATGCAGCAAAAAAGAAAGTTCTCTTTCTTACTCATGCCGTAAGGCAAATGTCGAGACTTGATAGAATGATAAGTGCTTTTGAGGTACGGCAAGTTATAGAAAAAGGAGAACTAGTCGAAGATTATCCTGAAGATGTAAGAGGTCACAGTTGCTTAATCCTCGGTCATGGGAACAACAATCGCCCCATTCACATTGTATGTTCTCCTAAAGAGGATTATTTATCTGTTATAACAGCTTATCTTCCTGATCCCGGTCAATGGAAAGATAATTTTAGAAAGAGGAAAGAATAATGAAATGTATGTATTGTAAAGGTAAAATGGAACATCATACAGCTCCTTTTCAAATCGATCGCAGGGGGTATCATTTAATGTTTGATGCAGTACCTGCCTGGGTTTGCAGCCAATGTGGAGAAATATATTTTGAAGAAACAGAAGTTGATGCAATCCAGGATGTTCTAAAAACGCTGGATGAGCGTTCTGAAAGATTTGCTGCTTGAGCATTCATAGCACTGAAAAGCCTTATTGAGAACTGGCAAATACAGAGGTTTCTCCCGAGCTTAAGGGAAAGGAGGCGGCTGTGAGTGAGCAAACGCGGGACAAAGTATTTATAAGTTACAGCCATAAAGATAAAGAATGGCTGCAAAAACTGGAAACGTATCTTCAAGCCCTGGCCGACAGCGGGAAAATTATTCCCTGGGTTGACGCCGACATAAGACCCGGCGACCAATGGCATGAGGAAATCATCGAGGCCCTGGAAACCGCCAAAATTGCCGTTCTACTGGTCAGCGAAAATTTTCTTGCTTCGAAATATATTACTTCCATCGAACTCCCGGTCATTCTTGACGCCGCTAAAAAGAAAGAGTGCACAATTTGTTGGCTCCTTATTCGTAGTTGCCGGTATAAGGAAACCGGTTTAAAGGACTTCCAGGCCGTGCATGACGCCGAACATCCCCTGGAAACGTTAAGTCCTCTTGAATTAAATGATACCCTGGCTGAAATCGCCCGTAAAATTAACCGGGTTTACCTGGGCAAGCAAATCAAAATCCTCTCCATTACCGCCAGCCCGGACGACGCGGCAGATATCTTTTACGAACAGGAACAGGATACCTTGCTAAATGCTTTTCAAGCCTTTGACCGCGACCAGGTTTACCTCGATATGCCGGACCCGATCAAAAGCACCCTGGATGAAATCAAAGAACGCCTGGAAGACGGCAAACACGACATCCTCCATATCACCGCCCACGGCAACATCAACGATAATGGAGAAGGGGTCCTCAGTTTCGAAGACCACCGGGGCAAACTGGAAACCGTCACCGGTTCTCAACTGGCGGAAGTACTAAAAGGTCTGAATCCCGCGCCGGTTATCGTAATACTTTCCTCCTGTCATTCGGCGCGCCAGGAACCCAATTTAATGCCAACGGCCCGGGCGTTATTCGACGCCGGCATTAAAACCGTCATCGGCATGAATAAATCTATCAGCCACCTCGCCGCCATCGAGTTTAACGGCGCTTTCTTTACCGCCCTGTGTAGGAAGAAGATTGTAAAGCAAGCCTTTGAAGCGGGAAAAGAGGCCATATTTAAAGGCGAGCAGCGTCGTATTAAAGAGAATCCCAACTGGAACATGTTGAAAGAATATGAAATTCCCCAATTACTGGCGCGGGATGAGAGCCTGGGCGTGGAATCCTTTTCCGATTATCGCATCGAAGCCCCGGGTCGTCCGCAGAGTCACCATTTCCAGGGCGCACGTTACCTGGAACGCGGGTTTATCGGTAGGCGCCAGGTTTTGCGGGACATTTTCAGGGCCATCGATAATAAACAGGGCGCGGTCGTACTCAAAGGTCCCGGCGGCATCGGGAAGTCTACGCTTACCACCCGGATTGCCGCCAACCTGCTGCGGGATGGATATGATTTTATTATTATCCGGGGCGACGCTTCGGAAGTGAAAATCCTGGAAGCCATTTCCAATAAAGCGGCGGAATTGGGAATTCAGGGCGCAAAAGAAATCTACGGTGCAACAAACACCGAACCGGTTCAAAAATTAGGTTGGTTCATTGAGAATTTTCTTGGGCCGCGCAAGGTCATGATTATCTTCGACAATTTCGAGGAGAACCAGGATGAGGGGCGCGGGGATTTTGGCGGCGGTAAAGAGTCGTTAAAGGAATTTTTATGGCGTTTTAAAGACTATTTAAAGAACAAGGAGAGTTTTTTATTTTTTTCTACGCGGTACGCGCTGCCCGGTTTCGAGGGGCCGGATATAACCAAAGATATCCCGGAATTTACTGTAGTGGAGTTTCGGAAAATGTTGTGGAATGGCAAAGCGTTGAAGCGGTTGGATGGGAAGTCCATTAAAACGCTTCAGGATGAGATCGGGGGGAATCCTCGGGGGCTAGAATTACTGGACCGCATCGCGTACACTGAGTTTCATGAGCGGGAGTTTCAATGGGAGCAATTAAAGGATTTAATCCCGGAGCTGCGTCGGCGGATCATTGAAAAGCAAAGTGAGAGCGATGATTTCACGCCATTGTTCCTGAATAAGTTGGTCGGTTATTTGACTCCGGCGCAACGTTTAATTTTGGAAGTATTATCCATTTACCGTAACTCGGTTCCGAAGGAAGCTGTGGAAATGCAGGGGGCAGACATGGCGAGATTGGATCGCAAAAGACTGGCGGATTTATCCCTGCTGGAATGCATCGAAATGGAGAAAGGCCAATTGTATCATGTGCACCGGTTAACGGCCCAATATATATTAGAGCCCATGGAAATGGCCGTTAAAAATAAGTATCATCTCCAGGCCGGTCAATATTTTGAAGGGATTCGAAATGACAAAGGAGAAACATATCTTGAAAATGACATCGAGGCCCGTTGGCATTATCTGCAGGCCGGAGAGTGGAACCGGGCGGCGGAAATTACGTTTGATCTGGAGGAATATTTAACCCTGCACGGATTTCCGCAAAGGTCAATGGAATTGTTGATGGATTTAGATATAGAGAAGTTAAAAGAGACGCATCAAGAGGTCACTTATGGGCGGATTGCTACATTATATCAAGGTTTCGGGGAATATGATAAAGCTATTGCCTTTCACCAAAAGGCATCCGAAATTGCCCAAAGAAATAATGATCTTAAAAATGAGGCTGCTTCTTTGCATAATATCGGAGTAATCTATCAAGATAAAGGTGACTTTGATGTGGCCTTAACGCAGTATCAAAAGGCATTGGAGATTCGTGAGAAAATTGAGGATATCAAAGGCATGGCCGATAGTTTTGGGCAGATCGGCATGATCTATCAAGAAAAAGGCGACTATGCCGCGGCCTTAACGCAGTATCAAAAAGCTAAGGAAACCTTTGAGAAAATCAGGGATATCAAAGGCGTAGCCCAGAGTTTGCATAATATCGGAATGATCTATCAAAATAAAGGCGACTACGATGCTGCCTTAACCCGGTATCAAAAGTCATTGGAAATTAAGGAGAAAATCGGGGATATCAAAGGCGAAGCGCAGAGTTTGCATCAGATCGGCATGATCTATCAAGAAAAAGGCGACTATGCCGCGGCCTTAACCCGGTATCAAAAGTCATTGGAAATTAAGGAGAAAATCGGGGATATCAAAGGCGTAGCCACTAGTTTGCATCAGATCGGCAGGATATATCAAGAGAGAGGTGACTATGATGCGGCCTTAACGCAGTATCAAAAGTCATTGGAAATTAGGGAGAAAATCGGGGATATCGCCGGGATGGCGATTTCAATGGGCCAGATGGGGAACCTATTTTTTGCACAAAATCAATTTGAACCCGCTTTGAAACTCTTTATTCAAGCCTTTGTTATCTTTGCCAAAATCGGCTCCCCCAATGCCAATAAAGCAAAAAAAGGTATTTCCTTCTGCCGTGAAAAGATGCCGGAAGAACGGTTTCAAGCTATTTTGAAAGAATTTGGAATCGAACCGAAAGTCTTTGACCCTGAAGATGATGAAACCTACAAGAAAATGGCCATGCAATTCTTTTCAGGAATAACCTCCCAGGCCGTGGCCGCCTCCAAACCCGAAACCGACGCCGAAGAACTTGAAAATACCCGGTCGCAACTTACCGAATGGATCGATCAAGTCAAGGACGACCCCCATCAAGAGCCGGTAAAAAACTATTTCCAATTCCTCCTAGCCTATGTCAACAAAGAAGATTACCAAACTCTCCTCCAAAACTTAGACCCGGAATTAAAAACGATTTTTGAAAACTGTCTGAACCATGATTTATAGGATGACTGGGATGACCAGGATAGTTAACCGGCCTTTCCGCTGCCGGGAAAAAGTATAAAGGGCCTTGCACAGATATTTTTAATTCTATATTGACAGATACCTTCGAATACTATATTATTGATACTGGAGGTTCTCATGGATACTGTAGTCACTATAACGGAAGCGAAATCGAATTTCTCTGAAATAATCAACAGGATTATAACCAGGAAGGAGAAAATAACGATTACAAAGAAAGGTAGAAAAGTCGCCCTGCTAACTCCCATGATTACATTTAAAAAAAACAAAGAAGATGATGGACTAATAAGAGCCAAAGGAACCCTGGCCGATATCGATGACAGCATAGATGAAATGGTGGATTTGATCTATGCCGAGCGTGAAAAAGAAATAAGCCGTGAGGTCAATCTTTAATGTACCTCATCGATACGGATACACTGAGCAATATCGTTAAGAAAAAACCTTCTGAAGTATTGATAAAAAAGCTTCGAGAAATCCCCAGCCGTTTCCAGTATACTACAGCGATTAATATCGGAGAGATATATTTCGGCGCTTATAAATCAGATAGAAAAGACAAGATAATAAAAGCCTTTGAGGAAAATGTTTTTCCGCTTTCTTCATCAAAAGCTAAAACATTCACATTGGGAAATACATTTTCCTCAAAGGCTTTTATTATCTTGTCTTTTCTA
>JAUPLE010000427.1 GCA_030837085.1 Acidobacteriota bacterium
TTACGGGAGTTTTCTTTTCCAGGTCGGTAAAACCGAAGCCTTTTTCGTAAACAGTTTGATCGCCCATCACAATCACTACGGACATACCGGGAATATTCCCCGCGGTCATTTGTTTTTTAATGAACGCTTCAATTTTCTCAACCTGGTCCGGCAATAATTGAGGCGCAGGCGCCGCGGCGTCCTGCGCAAGCCCCTGGACAGGATAAAGCGGGGCCATCAAGAAAAAAGTCAGTAATACGTACATCAACAGGTTGCTTTTTTTCATCGCTTTCATTTTCATGGTTATGATTTCTCCTTTTTTAATCAATTCGTTTGTTAAGCCCTTATTATCTCATAAAATGACTTTAATTTCTAATTCAATATAAAATGGCCACCAAGGCACGCCTGTACAAGGCACCAAGGGACACCAAGGGGTTATTATTCTTAAAAAATCCTTGCTAAAAAACCCGGTTAAATTGTTCGGCAAATGTGATTACATCGGGACTTTTGAATATGGAAAAGTGGTCACCCTCGACTGCATAAAATTTTACCGGCTTTTCAAAATAATCAGGCCATTGATTTTTATTCATTATTGCTGATCGCGTGGCTCCGAAAAAATGCACATCAGTGTTACACTTCGAGATATGGATTCCATTCCCGGCTGGGTTATATACAGCGCGGGCAAGGTCTAAGGAGCGCGTGATGTTCACATAGTAGATAAATTCCCGGATGTTCTGCGTATCCGGCATGGCATCGGCAATATTCCAGGGAACCGCTTGCCTCAATGCCTTGATATCAGGATTTTTATCTTCCAGGTAATCCACCACGTACCGCCAAATTTGCTCAATATCAACAGCTTTTTTCAATTTCTTTTGCAATTGCTTATCTTTTAAATGTGCATTCAGGCATTCGAGGAAGCGCAATTCCGTTCGGATGTTAAATGTATGTGTCTTTCCTTTATGTTCATTAAATGGCGCATAAGCGTTTACCAGGAAAAGAGTCCCGGGTTTTTCACCCTTTTGTTCCAATTGGCGGGTCATTTCAAAGGCAATAGTCCCGCCGATACACCAACCCAGGATAAAATAAGGGCCGGTAGGTTGAATCTTTTTGATCTTTTCGATATACCGGGCAGCCAGGACCTCGATGGGCAGGTCCTGCGGCGTATAATGAACCCGGCGATCCACGCGGTCTACGCGGTCCACCCGAAGCCCCCAACAATTAACCCGGTCGTCTAAACGGCTGCAAAGTTCAATATAACCTTCCACTTCACCATTGCCAGCGTGAACGAGGAAGAGATGACGAGCATCCTGTCCCCTGGGATTTTGTCCCCTCAACAAAACAAGGGTCTCATCTTCCACCACGGGAACTCCGCTTTCATCCCTGTTTATATTGCAATCGATGTATTCTCCTAAACCCTTGACCGTGGGGGTTTTGAACACTTCCACCAACGGCACGTTGATACAGAACTCCTTCTGTATCCTGGATACCAGGATGGCGGCTTTTAGCGAGTGTCCGCCGCGCTCAAAGAAATCATCATGGATGCCGATAATCCCTTTGTCCAGTCCTAGGATTTCAGACCATATGTCAACCAGTTTCTTTTCTATTTCGCTGCTTGGGGCTTCGTATTTATCGCCGGCTTCTATTTCGGGCCCGGGTAAAGCCCTACGATCCACTTTACCGTTGGGATTCAATGGAATATGATCGATGCTTACGAAATACGAAGGTATCATATAATCCGGTAAGGACCTGGACAAAAATTCTTTTAACTCTACCGTATTCAAAATACCTTGTGAACCAGGTACAATATAAGCGCAAAGATATTTTTCGTCATAATCTTTCCCGGTGGAGGATATGTCCAGCGCAAGCACCACCGCCTCCCTAACAGAAGGATGCTCTATCAACCGATTCTCAATCTCTCCTAATTCGATGCGGTATCCCCTGATCTTTACCTGGAAATCGCTCCTGCCCAGGAATTCAATATTGCCGTCATTTAACCAGCGGGCCAGGTCGCCGGTGCGGTAAAGTGGTGAGTAGTGAGTGGTGAGTGGTAAATGGTAATTAAACAAAAGTTTTACGGGGTCCAGGGGCGGTTTTTCAAAAGAGCCCCTGGTTAATTCCGGGTTATTGAGGTATCCCTGCGCCAAACCGCCTCCACCAATATACAACTCACCGGTTACATTGATTGGGCACACTTTGTAATTTTTGTCCAGGATGAGAAATATGCTATTGCCCACAGGACTACCAATAGGGATGCTTGATAATCCCCTGTATTCCTCCAACTTTGATCGCTCTATCTCTAATACGGATGCAATAATGGTTGCTTCCGTGGGACCGTACATATTGAATACCCGACACTCATCATTTACAGATTGAAAACTTCGTTTCACCAGGTCAAGGCCCAGGGATTCAGCGCCGATAAAAAGATATCTCAATGTTTCCAATTTCTGCCCGGCGGCAAGATAGTAGCGGTACTGCGTGGGCGTGACATGCAAAACCGTAATCGCATGTTGTCGAATAAAGGCGACGCTCTTTTCCGGGTTTAACAGGAGTTCTTCGGTAATCATAAACAGGCTGGCCCCTGTGGTCAGGGTGATAAAGATTTCCCAAACGGACCAATCAAAATAGTAGGATAAATTCTGGATGGTCCGGTCTTTTTCATTGATGCCCAGATGATGATATCCCCAGTGCAAAAGCGGCGATAAATTGGCATGGGTAATAGGTACACCCTTTGGGTTACCGGTGGAGCCGGAGGTATATATAATATAAGCAAGATGATTGGAATGATGATTGATGAATGATGAATGATGAGAAGGCACCTGGGGTGAGCTTGCCAGTTTACAATTAACAATTAACAATTGACAATTAATCATTATTTTCTTTTTACATTCTTCCATTCCTAATAAAATTTTTGCATTACTATCCTCTAACATATATTGAACCCGTTCTTGCGGGAAACCCGTGTTGATGGGTAAATAAGCGCAACCGGATTTAAGGATGCCCAGGAGTCCGATAATCATTTCATTGGAACGTTCTATCATGATGGCCGCAATATCGCCCGGCAGGGCGCCTTTCTCCCATAACAATCCGGCCAATTGATCGGATTGTTCATGCAATTGGTGGTAGGTCAGTCCGACTGGTCCGACCGGTC
The DNA here is from genome assembly GCA_030837085.1 of Acidobacteriota bacterium. Classification (GTDB taxonomy): domain Bacteria; phylum Acidobacteriota; class Aminicenantia; order UBA2199; family UBA2199; genus JAKAGC01. The sequence goes on from JAUPLE010000427.1 coordinate 3,128, forward strand.
TGACATGTCCGACATCTGCGACAAGTCCGACTCTGTCCGGCGACTTTTCAACCTGTTCCGCGAATAATTGTGAGATGGTCTTATCGTTGGGATATTCGGTTTCCCGGCAATTGAAATCATACAATAGCCGGTGTTGTTCTTCTTCAGAGATAATATCTATTTCCGCAATCCTGGTGTTGGGGGCAGCAATGACCTGGGAAACCGTTTTCTTAAAATAAGTGGAAAAACGTTCGATGGTTTCCGGTTTAAACAATTTGGTGCAATATTCGATTCCCAGGGTTAAGCAATTGTTTTCTTCCGCTGTGAACCAGGTCATATCAAACCTGGCCACACGGCTTTCATACAAATTCGGGGCGCTTTCTTCGGTTGAGTCGGTTGTATTTTCATTGGATGTAGTCTTTCCTTCCACGAATTCCTGCCAGGTAAACACCACATCGAACAAAGGATTGCGACCGGGATCGCGGCCTACGGATACTTTTTCCACCAGGTCTTCGAATTGATAATCCTGGTTTTCAAATGCTCGTAAAGTACGTGTTTTAACTTCCTCCAAAAATCCAGCAAAGGTTTTATTTCCGGAGGGATAATTTTTCAATACCAGGGTATTGACAAACATACCGATGATGCCCTGCAAATCCGCGTGACGCCGGCCGGCAATTGGAGTACCTATCACGATATCTTCCTGGCCGCTCAATTTGTATAAAATCAAATTATATATGGCGGTAAGTATTAAGAACATGGTAACGCCTTGTTCCAATGCCGTTTTTCTCAATAATGCGGTCTCCTCACGGTCAAGGGTAAAACGGAAATACTTCCCTACAAAACTCTGGACCTGGGGACGTGGATAATCGAACGGAAGGTCCAGGATGGGAATATCGCCGCTCAATTCTTTTAACCAATATTCTTCCTGGTCTTTTATTTTTTCTTTTACAGTTTCGCTGTTTTGCCAATGGGTATAGTCTTTATACTGAATACGAAGCGCCGGTAATCGTTTACCTTCATAAGTAGCCTCGAACTCCTGGATTAATATATCCATTGAAACACCGTCGCTAATAATATGATGGATGTCTACCATCAGGATGCATTTATTTTCATCTAACTTAATTATTCCCAACCTCAGTAGGGGGGCCTTCGATAGGTCGAACGCGTGGATAAAATTCTTTATTAGATTGGGCGACCAAAGGGGGGCGTCCTTATTAACCCCTGATCTCTGACTCCTGACCCCTAAATCATAATATTCGATTGTAAAATCCACATTCTTTTGAACTCTCTGAACCGGTTCCTCGTTGATGGTTACAAACGATGTTCTGAAGCTTTCATGGCGCTGGACCAATTGTTGGGCCGCCATTTCCAGCCTATCTTTATCGATGGCCATATCCAGGGATACTACAATCGGCATATGGTAGACTGTACTTTCTAGGTCCATCTGATGCAGTACATACAACCGCCTCTGCGCCGAGGACAGGGGATAATATTCACGTTCTTCCACTGGTTCCACAGCGAAAAATGCTTCCTCTTTCGCCCCCCTGATATATTCTGCCAATCCTTTAATAGTTGGGGTTCTAAATATTTCTACTAGAGGAACGCGCACTCCCAATTCTTTGTGTATTTTACCTGTAAGTACAGTGGCTTTTAACGAATGCCCCCCTATTTCGAAGAAATTAGTTTCCCTACCGATAACCCCTCTGTCGGTTCCCAGTATTTCCGTCCATAATGAAGCCAATTTAGTTTCTATGCCATCCGGTTCCTCCGTGACTTGAATTTTCGCTGCTTCTTTCTCCGATAAAGCAGGAGCAGGCACTGCTGAAGGTACCGGCAGCGCACGGCGGTCTATTTTACCGCTAGTTGTTAAAGGAAACTTGTCTAAACAAACAAAATACGCCGGTATCATATAAGCCGGTAATCGCCTCGAAAGAAATTCTTTTAACTCGGCTGGAGCGCACGTATTACTTTTTATAGGAATAATATAAGCGCACAGGTATTTATCTTTATTTGCATCTTCTCTTTCTATAACAGTGGCTTCATTAACTGTCGCATGTTGTAGTAATTGAGATTCGATTTCCCCCAATTCGATCCGGAACCCCCGGATTTTTACCTGGCGGTCGATCCTGCCCAGGAATTCGATGACATAAGAGCCGGGGACCGCGGGGTCCGGCAGCCACCGGCCCAGGTCGCCGGTTTTGTAGAAAACAAGGGGGGGCTTTTGAAAAAGCTCCTTATAGGCACCCCGCGCCGCGGGGCCCTTGACCCCCGCAAAACTTTTGATTATGAACTTTTGCGCGGTTAATCCCGGGTTGTTGAGATACCCCCGGGTGACACCATTACCGGCAATACATATTTCGCCCGGTGCACCGATAGTCAGCAGCCGGTGTTCTTCATCTAAAATATAGACCCGGTAACCGGTAATCGGTTTCCCGATGGGAATATTGACGCCGATTGAAGCCATTTTTCCCGGCAGCCTGTAATAAGAAGCACATACGGTTGTTTCTGTTGGTCCATAAACATTATAAACCGTACTAGGTCCCAGGAGGCTCCCGATATACTCTTTCTTCAATACATCCGCTCCGCTGATAAAAGTATGAATTGGCAAACGGTTTAGATTGGAAAACCGGTTGATCTCGTTTAGCAACAACGGCGAACAACTGATGATGGTGATATTGTTCTTTATAAAAAACGCCTCTAACAGGTGGCCGTCCATCACTTCCTGTTTCCGGGCAATGCTAAGGCGTCCACCTATTGTTAGGATTGGGTATACTTCTTCCACGAAGGCATCGAAAGCAAATGACGCCTCCAGGATTCCGATATCGCCCGGTCCCAGCTTGAACTCCTGTAAAAACGCCCGAACATAAGCCGTTAAGTTCCTATGCTCTACCAATACACCTTTGGGTTTCCCGGTGGAACCCGATGTGTAGATTATGTAAGCCAGATTGACGCCGCAAGGGGGGCTTTTTTGTAAAATCGCCCCCCTTAACCCCCTAAAAAACTTTTCATTAACCAAAATTTTCGCTCCACTATCTTTTAACATATAATCGATCCGCTCTTCCGGGTATTCCGGCTCGATAGGCAAATATGCGCCGCTGGCTTTTAATATTCCCAGGACCCCAATTATCATCTCGACGGAGCGTTCTATTTTTAAAGCCACAATAGCGTCCGGCAGGACACCTTTTTCTCTTAAAACATATGCCAGGTAATTGGATTTTTCATTTAATTCCCGATAGGAAATTTCGTGTAATTCATCGGTAGTTTTTGTATTTACTAAGGAAATTCGGTCAGGAGTTCTTTCCGTCTGCTCTTCAATTAATTCAGTTACCGTTTTATCACCAAGGTCTTCGGAGACAGCCCTATTGAATTCATATAATAACCGCTGCCTCTCTTCGTCAAGGATGATTTCGATATCCCCAATCCGTTCGGTAGACCTATCCATAATCGCATTTACTAATTTTTTAAAATACTCCCCAAATCTTTTTATAGTCTCTTCTTTAAATAAGCGGGTGCAGTATTCCACCTCGAAAACGAGCCGGTTCTCTTTCTCAGTGACAGCCCAGGTCATATCGAAACGGGAGACCTTTTTCCCGACATTTAATCCCGGTTCAGACGAGCTATCTCTTATCCCGATATTTGCTGCATTTCCAACATTTTGTAAGGTAAACATCACATCGAACAACGGGCTGCGACTCGAATCTCTTTTCACAACAGCTTTCTCTACCAGGTCTTCAAATGGGAAATCCTGGTTTTCAAAGGCCCGCAGTGTATTGGTCTTCACTTCCTGTAAAAATTCGGTTATGGTTTTGTCGGGTCCGGGGAAATTCCGCAGCGCCAGGGTGTTGACAAACATCCCGATGACCGCTTCCAGGTCCGCATGCCCACGGCCCGCCGTTGGGGTACCCACGACGATATCTTCCTGGCCGCTGAGTTTAAACAAGAGAATATCGAACATAGTAAGTAATACGATGTATAACGTAGCTCCTTGTTGGTGGGCCAGATGATTCAATGCTGCGCCCTCTTCCTTCCCTAATTCAAAATAATAGGAGCCTCCTTCGAAACTCTGTACCTCCGGCCTTACAAAATCTGTAGGTAGTTCCAATATCGGCGCTCCACCGCTAAACTCTCTTAGCCAGTATTTCTCCTGGAATTTTGTTTTTCTTTTTACGATGTCGCTGTTCTGCCATTGAGCATAATCTTTGTATTGCAGCCGCAGCCCCGGGAACACTTCCCCCCGGGAAAGCCCCAGGAATTCTCGGACCAGGATATCCATGGATACCCCGTCGCTGACGATATGATGCATATCCACCATCAAAAGAGTACCGAACTCAACTGGTGTCACACCCACACGCAATAACGGCGCGTTCGCCAGGTCGAACGGGCGGATAAAATGATTCGGTGTATTCATGAATGATGAATGATGAAGTGTAATATTATCTTTTTTATCTGTGTAATCAGTGTAATCTGTGGACGAATTATAATATTCGATTTCAAACTCCACTTCCTGGTGAATCCTCTGCACCGGTTCTTCGTCCACGGTTATAAACGATGTCCGGAAACTTTCATGCCGTTGGATTAATTGCCGGAAGATCTGTTCCAATTTATCCCGACGGAATTCCATATCCAGGCCGAAAAATTGCGGGATGTTGTAAACTGTACCTTCCGGCTCCATCAAGTGCAATAAATACATCCGTTTTTGCGCCGGCGACAGGTTATAGTATTCTTTTTTCTCCGTGGGCTCAATGGATGTATATTTCTCCCGGCTGTTTAAATGCTTCCTGATATATTCCGCCAATCCGGCAGCGGTAGGGGTTTTGAATATTTCCACCAGGGGTACTTCGACATTCAATTCCTTGTGAATCCTGGCAATCGATACAGCGGCCTTCAATGAATGACCCCCCAGTTGAAAGAAATCGTCATGCCTGCCGATTTTATTTTTTTCTAAGGCCAATACCTGGGACCACGTATCCAGTAAGCATTCTTCTATTTCGTCCAGGGGGGCTTCCGGCACTGCGTGTTCATCAAGCGTTACTGCTGGTTCCGGGAGCACTTTTGTGTCTACTTTCCCATTTGCGGTTAAAGGTATTTTTTCTATTGTTATAAAATGAGCAGGGACCATGTAATCCGGCAATACTCGCAAGAGAAATTCGCGGAGTTCGGCAGGATTGGTGGATTGAGTTGAACCGGATATATAAGAATCCTGGAGAACAATATATGCGCACAAGTATTTTTCTGCCGTTTGCGTTTCTCTTACCGTCACGACGGCTTCGCGGATTTGGGGATGCCGCAGCAATTGCTGCCGGACTTCCCCGGGTTCGACCCGGTATCCGCTGATCTTTACCTGGTGATCGATTCTTCCCAGGAATTCGATGTTGCCGTCAGGCAACCACCGGGCTAAATCGCCGGTTTTGTAGAGAACATAGGTCTTATAGGACTTATAGGACCTATTAAATTTTTCCGCGGTTAATTCGGGATTGTTCAAATAACCGCGGGCTACGCCGTCTCCTCCGACATACAATTCCCCTCCCACACCGATGGGACATAATATACCGTAATTATCCAGTATATAAGCGCTGGAATTGGCAATAGGTCTCCCGATAGGAATGCTACCCGCATATTCCCCGTCGATGGACAACGTGGTGGAAAAAGTGGTGTTCTCCGTGGGGCCATAGCCGTTAATTACGTTTAACCGGGGGTATCGATTCCTTAATTGATCGATATGAAAGGGAGATAATACATCCCCTCCTACCAGGAAATATCTCAAACCGGAAAACACCTCGATATCTACCTCTACCATGTAATCGAATAACGGCGATGTCATCCACATAATACCGATATCGTATGTACGGATGATGGTTTTCAAACTGCCTGACTTCAATATATCTTCTTTGCTGGCCAGGTATAAAGTTAAACCATTTAACAATGCACCCCATATTTCAAAGGTTGATGCGTCAAACTCCAGCGCCCCGGTCTGGAGTATCCGGTCACCAGTGTTAAATGTGATATAATTTGTGTTCTTCACCAGCCGGACCACACTGCGGTGCTCTACCATGACGCCTTTGGGTTTCCCGGTAGAACCGGAGGTGTAGATGATATAAGAAAGATGGCTTGGATGATGAATGATGAATGATGAATGATGAAGCCCCCGGCGGGGGCGCCCTTTTAATAATTTACAATTAACAATTAACAATTGACAATTAACAATTATTTTATTCAGGAATTCTTCTGCTGCTAACAAGACCTCTGTTCCACTATCTCTTAACATATAATCGATGCGCTCTTGAGGGTAATCGGGATCAATAGGCAAATAAGCGCCGCCGGCCTTTAATATTGCCAGGATACCTATTATCATTTCAACGGAGCGGGGCAGCATAATCCCTACAATATCCCCACCCTGGACACTTTTTGCAATTAATAACCCGGCCATTCGGTCGGATTGCTTATTAAGTTTTTTATAGGTCAGTCCGACCTGTCCGACGTGTCCGACAAGTCCGACGGCTCGGGCAGGTCCGACAAAAACCGCGATGCGATCCGGTGATTTTTCCACCTGGTCTTGGAACAGTCGGTGGATGGTTTTATTCCGCGGATACTCAGTCCACACGGCATTGAATTCATCAAGAATCCGCCGGCGTTCCTCTTCTGCTATAATTTCTACCTGGGAGATTTGGAGATCGGAAAATGCAATAATTGCAGCCGCAACTTTTTTAAAACCCTCGCTAAACCGCGCAATAGCATCCTTCTTAAACAACAGGGTAGAATATTCGATATTAAAAACCAACCGCCCGCTTTTTTCAATGATATTCCAGGTCATATCGAATCGTGAAACCAATCTCTCAAAATCATACCCATACGTCCTCAATTCCAGTTCATTGGGGACATCCCCGGGTTTTAATTCCTCGATATTCTGGAGAGCAAACATCACATCAAATAAGGGGCTGCGGCCTGCATCCCGTCTTACCACTACTTTTTCCACCACGTCCTCAAATTGGCAGTCCTGGTTTTCAAAGTCTTTTAAGGTCCGGGTGCGCACATCTCCAAAAAAAGCAGCAAAGGTTAATTCACCTGCCGGGAAATGTCGCAAGGCCAGGGTATTGACAAACATACCGATGAGTGGTTCCAGGTCGGTATGTCTTCGCCCGGCAATGGGCGTCCCGATGATGATATCTTCCTGGCCGCTCAGCCTGGCAAGCAATACATTAAATACAGCGACCAATACCATGAACAACGTCGCTTCGTGCTGCCGCGCCAGGTGATTTAATGCGGCGGTCTCTTTCTCCTCCATTTCGAAAATGTAATTCGAACCTTCAAAACCCTGGACTGCGGGACGGGGATAATCGATGGGAAGGGTTAACACCGGGATATCGCCCGAGAACCGTTTTATCCAATAATATTCCTGGGCGGCGGTCTTTTGTTTTACTAACGCACTTTGCTGCCAGCAGGTGAAATCTTTGTATTGGACTGGGAATTCCGCCAGGGTATCGCCCAGGTAGAAGCGAATAAACTCCCGCGTTAATATGCGGATAGAAGTGCCGTCGCTGACAATATGATGCATATCCACCATCAAGAGGTACTTTTCTTCCCCCAATTTACTCAATCCCACGCGCAGCAGCGGCGCACGGGATAGATCGAATGGTCGAATGAAGTTCTTTATTAATTCGGGCGACCACAGGGGATCGCCCCTACTGACCACTGTCCCCTGATCCCTAACCCCTAATTCAGCGATTTCAAATTCCACATTCTTGTGAACCCTCTGTACGGGTTTCTCTTCCACGGCTACAAAGGATGTCCGGAAACTTTCATGACGCCGGATCAACTGACGGAAGGTATTTTCCAGTCTTTGTTTATCTATCCTTTCCTCGATAATCATAGCCGAAGGCATATTGTAGGCAGTGCTCCCGGGGGCTAAATGTTGGATAATATACAAACGCTTCTGCGCAGAAGATAAAGGATAATAATCGCTTTCCTCCACGGGGCTTATGGATGCGAATAATTCCTCTTCAGCCTGCTTGATATAATCAGCCATTCTCATGATCGTGGGGTGTTTGAATATATCCCCCAGAGGAATATCCACATAAAAATATTTATGTATTTTAGCAGTCAATACAGCGGCTTTTAACGAATGTCCACCTAATTCGAAGAAATTGGCATTGACACCGATGACGTGTTTCTCGATCCCCAGGACCTGTGACCATAATTCGATCAAGCCTGTTTCAACGGGACCACCAGGGGCAAAATAATCCGCTCCGGCTTCAAATACCGGTTCCGGCAGGGCTTTTCGATTCACTTTACCGCTGGCAGTCAGGGGAATTTTATCCAGGAACATAAAATGCGAAGGCGTCATATAATCAGGCAAAACCCCGGCGAGGGTTTTCCTCAAGCCGGCCAGGGTTTCTTTGTTTCCCAGTTCGGGGTTTATCGGTACGATATAGGCGCATAAATACATTTCGCCTTTCGGGTTTTTCCCGGCGACTACCACGGCCTCTTTAACATGATCGATTGTCATCAGCTTACTTTCGATTTCCCCTAACTCGACGCGATACCCCCTGATTTTTACCTGGAAATCGATCCGGCCCAGGAATTCGATATTGCCATTTGGCAACCATTTGGCCAGGTCGCCGGTGCGGTAGAGTGGTGAGTGGTGAGTGGTGAATGGTGAATGGTAATTAATCAAAAGTTTTGTGGGGTCCGTACCGGCGGGCGGTTTTTCAAAAGAGCCCCTGGTTAATTCCGGGTTGTTCAAGTAGCCGCGGCCTACCTGGACGCCTCCAATTATCAATTCACCGGCAATTCCTACAGGCAAAAGATGGAACTCTTTATCGACAATATAAATCTGTGTATTCGCCAGGGGTTTCCCAATCGACGGTAGCGCCGGGATTTCACTGGCTGGTACTATGGTTAATGCAGTCACTACATGCGTCTCAGTGGGACCATAATGATTGTGCAAATATACGCCGTTGGCTTTTAAATATTTTTTGAAACGATCTGTAACGATCGGCTGTTCCCCGGCGGTTACAATATGTTCAACACAAGAAGGAAATATGGCAGCGTATTCCTCCTGGTTAAATACAAATTTCAAGAACGATGCAGGTAAAAATAATGTTTTCAAGATATTTAGCTCGATAACCTCGAACAACCGGGGAAAATCTCTTATTATTTCTATATCCGCCAACACCAGCATCCCCCCGGCCAACAACGTAGAAAATATTTCCTGGAACGAAACATCGAAACTGATGGTAGTAAACTGTAACACGCGACTGAAATTAATGGAGGTATACCGGTACTGGTATAGAAGAAGATTACGCACGTTCCGGTGTTCCAGCATGACGCCTTTGGGCCTGCCGGTAGAGCCGGAAGTGTATATGATATAAATGAGATTTGAAGAGCTTAGAAGGTAAGAAGGTAAGAACGTAAGAGGGTAAGAAGAGATTTTTGAGAGTTTTGAGATTTCTTCTAAATGTATTTTCTCACCTTCCCACTTTCTCACCTTCTCACCTTCTTGATTGTTGGCGACAGCCAACAATTTAGCTCCACTGTCTTTTAACATATAATCGATCCGTTCCTGGGGCAATTCCGGGTCAATGGGCAAATAGGCTGCGTTAGCCTTTAATGTTGCCAGGATACTTATTACCATTTCAATGGAGCGGGGCAGCATGATGCCTACGATATCGCCCCCCTGGACACCTTTTGCATTTAATAACCCGGCCATTCGGTCGGATTGTTCATGCAATTGGCGGTAGGAAATGTTAATATGTCGGAGGGAGGGGGCAGAATTGGATTCTGCCCCTACATTATTGTCCGTGCCTGTCCGGAACAGCGTTCGTCCGTGGCAAAAAATAGCAACATGATCCGGCGTTTTTTTCGCCTGGCGCAGGAACAGGTCATGGATGAACGGCTCTTCCGCAAATTCTTCCATTGGACCGGAGCTGTCACGCAAAATTTGTTGTTTCTCTTCGTCACTGAGAATTTCAATTTGCGCAATTTTTTGATCCGGCGCCGCCGCCACTGTGGTTACGATTTTCTTAAAATAACCGATAAACCGGTCGATGGTTCCAGGTTTAAACAGTTTGGTACAAAACTCAAAAGTAAAGGTGACCCCATCCTGGGATCCTTCGGCTTCCAGGCTCAAATCGAAAATGGCAATGCCCCTCTCGTATTCATATGGTCTCAACGTCATGCCTGGGACTTCTATTTTTACATTATTTTCATACTGGCTTTCAAAATTCAAAAGGTTAAATATGGTATCGAAAACCGGGTTACGGCTGATATCCCGATTTATTTGCCGGGTCACCTGTTCCTCCAGATCTTCAAATGGGTAATCCTGGTTCTCAAAAGCCGCCAGGGTATTTTTCCTGACTTCCTTTAAAAATTCCCTGAAGGTTTTTCCTCCCATGGGGGCGTTTCGCAGCGCCAGGGTGTTGACCAGCATACCGATAGTACGTTGGAGGTCCGCATGATTCCTTCCGGCAATGGGCGTCCCGATCACGATATCTTCCTGGCCACATATTTTCGCCAGTAGGATGTTGTAAAGGGAAAGCAGCACCATAAAAAGGGTGGCATCCTCCTTTAACGCCAGGCTTCGTAAGGCCCCGGCCTCCTCCCGGCTAATCTCGAACCCCGTCCGGTTCCCCTCGAAACTCTGGAGTACTGGCCTGGGATAATCGAGTGGAAGATTCAATACCGGCAGATCTCCTTCGAATACCCCCGACCAGTAGGTTTCCTGTGCTTTCACGACTTCTTTCTGCTTATCACTGCTTTGCCAGTGGGTGTAATCTTTGTATTGGATACGAAGTTCCGGCAGGGTCTCTCCCGTATAAAGAGCGGCAAACTCTCGAATCAATATCCCGATAGAAGAACCGTCGGTAACACTATGATGCATATCCACCATGAAAAGATAAGTATCGTTACCGGTCTCCGCTAATCCCACACGCATTAATGGCGCGTTCGCCATATCGAACGCGCGGATAAAATGATTCGGTGTATTCATGAATGATGAATGATGAAGTGTAACATCTTTTTTATCTGTGAAATCTGTGTAATCTGTGTAATCTGTGGATAAATTTTTATATTCGATTTTGAATTCCACTTCATTGTGAATTCGCTGGACCACTTCTCCATCGATTAATTCGAACGAGGTGCGCAAACTTTCATGCCGGGCCACCAACGACTGGAAAACATTTTCCATTCGCTGACGGTCTACCCGGCCTTCCCATATAAAAAGTAGGGGAGTATTGTACCCGGTGCTGTGGATTTCCAGTTGCTGTAAGATATATATTCGCATCTGCGCCGATGATAACGGGTAGTATTCTTTCTTTTCTACGGGTTCGATGGCGATGTATTTATCGACGCCGGCGCCCTTTGACTTAATATGACCGGCCAATCCCCTGATAGTGGGAGTATCAAACACCTGGGGAATAGACACCCTGGCATCCATCTGTTTATGAATTTCAGTAACTACGGTGATTACTTTTAAGGAATCCCCACCCAGTTCGAAGAAATCATCCAACACACCTACCTCGCGTATACCGAAAAACCGCTGCCAGATATCGGTAAGAGCTTGCTCGATTTCATCGGCCGGGGGCTCATAAACGGAGCTTAATTGGGGCCTCTGATATAATCCCGGCGTTTCCTTATTCACGGTTTTTTCAATTTTTGCAGGAATAGGTCCCGTATCTCCCTTTTCCTTCGGAGAGGATAAAGCAGATAGGGGATCTCCACCGATGCCGTCGATCCAATAACGCTGACGTTCAAATGGGTAAGTGGGCAGGGAGATACGTCTCGCCTTTTGTTGGCCTTCGATGGTTCCTTTTTCCAGCCAGGCGGTTCCTGCTTTTCTCAATAACTCAACCGGCGCCGATGCGTCTTCGGCGAAAGGATCGACGCCGTTTGTTAATGCTTCAACGGCTTCCGCCGTAGTGGAACATATGAACATGCGGCGGCGACTAAAAGCTTTTCGACCCACTTGCAGGGTATAAGCCACATCAGCAAGGTTTACCCCGGGATTATTTTTAAAATATCCGGCCAGGTTCCGCGTCATGGTTTCCAGCGCGGAATCGGTTCGAGCGGAAAGAAGGAATAACTGGGGAACAGTGGAAGCATGGGCAGCCGTTTCCAACTCTGCCCTGACCGGTGGTTCTTCTAAGAATATGAAGGCGTTGGTGCCGCCGATGCCAAAGGAACATACCCCAGCTCTTAAAGGATTTTCGAGGTTCTCCCATGGGGTTAACACGGCATTGATATAAAAAGGGCTATCGATAAAATCGATTTTGGGATTGGGTGTTTCAAAATACAGTGAAGGAGGGATCAGCCTGTGCTGGATTGCCTGTACGGTTTTAATCAACCCGGCCATACCGGCGGCGACGTCCAGGTGACCGATATTGGATTTGACGGACCCAATAGCGCAATATGCTTTCTTATTACAGTTAAGAGCTTCTTTCATGGCTTCAACTTCGATGGCGTCACCCAGGGCGGTGGCGGTGCCGTGGGCTTCGATATAACCAATATATCCCGGGGACCACCGCGACAATTTCAACGCTGTACGAATAACATCGGCGATTCTTTTTTTACCCGGTGCGGTAAAACTGGATTTACCGATTCCATCATTGTTTACTGCCGAGGCTTTAATCACGCTTTTTATGGCATCCCCATCCGCCAGGGCGTCTTTGAGCCTTTTCAATAAAATGATCCCAATGCCTTCGCTGAAGATCGTACCTTTTGCCTGGGCGTCAAAGGATCGGTTGTGCCCGTCCGGGGACAGGATCATACCTTCCTGGTACAAATAACCGCTTTTGTCGATGGGTTGAACAGAGACAGCGCCAGCCAGGGCCATGTCGCATTCGCCTGTCAACAAGGACCGGCAAGCCTGGTGAACGGCCACCAGGGAGGTGGAACATGCGGTATATAAAGTAATACTGGGGCCCTTTAAATCAAGTTTGTGGGACACCCGGGTGCTTAATAATAAACTGGTATCCAGGAGATGTACCGTTTGCTCAACCCCATCCCGGAGGTCTTTCAACATTCGCGCCGCACGCCAGGAGAACCCGTCCGTTATCCCCGCATAAACCCCCACGGCGCCTTTATAAGAGGTGGAATCGTAACCGGCGTCTTCTAATGTTTCCCATGAACTTTCAAGGAAAAGTCGAATCTGTGGGTCCATGGATTCGGCCTCCTTGGGGCTGAACCCAAAGAAGGAGGAATCGAAATATTCTTTGCCATTGAGGACGCCGGAGGCTTTTACATAATCGGGATTGTTTAATAGTGTTTCACTTACACCGTATTCTTTTAATTCTTCACACGTAAAAAAGGAAATAGTTTCGACGCCGTTTTTTAAATTTTCCCAGAATTGGTCAAGGGTTCCGGCGCCTGGGAATTTCCCGGCCATACCGATAATGGCGATTTCCAGACCGGTCTCTATGTTTTTTTGGTCGGTTTTTGTCATTCTGGTTTCCAGGGGACTGATTGACAATTACTAATTGTCAATTGTAATTGTTAATTGTTAATTTAGTTAAAACGCCAGAGGTAACTGGCTTTGAAGAAAAATCCTTGTTTCATTTTCAACAGGTTACCCTGGCCAGGTACCCATTGGTTATCCTGCCATTGATTTTTCAAGTAAAGCGAGCCGTAACCCAGGTGCACCACGGTGCCGGGAATAAATGTAAAAGACGCCAGGAAATCGGTCAACAATTTTTCCTCTAAATTATCATAGCGAAGAATTCCCCGTAGGAAAAAATACTTGTTGAATTGATACAACATTTTCACGTTGTAAATATCCACCGAATAAATTTCATTCCCGGTTTGCTTCTCCTTAAGGTGTGAATGTAGATAATCCAATCCTACTTTTAATTTGCTGCCGGGTTCCAGCAGGACTCCGAAGGAAAATGTTTTGCCGTTCCCCACAATCGGATCGGTGGGGTGATAATAAATTTGCTCGCCGATGGCAATATCATGATACAGGAATATCCATTTGAATAATTGAATACTCCCGGAGGTATTGAAGTACTTTTTATCCAGCATCCTGCCGGCCCAGGCTTCATCTTCATGCCAGTAATCGAGATATAGTTCTCCCTGCGGTGCAAAAGAAAAGCTTATGCTGAGGTTCCGGCTGGTATCGCTCATTTTAGTACCAAGGTCGTAAAGTCGGAAATACTGGATCGAGGGGGTAACTCGCGTGAGCCAGGCCATTTTCCTGGATTTAATATTGAAAACCGGGCCGATAATGAACCCGCCGCGGCTGATCCCCACACGGTTCTGGAAGGCAGTGGCCATAAAAAAATCACTGCTGTAACGTTCATACATTGCTAATGATATCAGCCGGGGGGTATTGTATTCAATCATGGCATTTAGCCCGACGCCGTTTTTCAAAGGTTCACCTTCGGTTTCCCTGGTGGCGGTATGAAGGTAAGAGAGGCTGGTCCTGATTTCTTTTGAAAACCGATATTTCAGGTCAATGCCTGCCGCATCATTCCGCTGGTAGTCAAAATAACGGCCGGTATACAGGATGCCCAGGGTATTATCGCTGCCGATATTGTATTTGGCTCGTAGAATCCCGAAAAAGGCGGATTTAGGTACGTCGGGTTCATCACTGCCGGCGGATCGGTCGTTGGCTGCCAGCAGGGCAAAATTCATTTTACCGGCTGAGCCGCTCAACTTTGCCGCCCATCCCGGGTCTGCAATCGTACGCGTATGAACGGCAGTTCTCATCATACCGCTGTAGATTACGCCAAAATCCAGTACATCCTTGTTTTCCATGAAAAAAGGCCGCTTTTCGCTGTAAAAAATGGGATATCTGCGATTTACTTCCACCTGGAAGGCGTCGCTTTCTACCTGGCTGAAATCCGGTTTAAGCGTGGCTTCCGCGGTAATGGAGGACGTTATACCGTATTTAACGCCGACGCCAATACTGGTATCCGTGGTTTTATCCCAGGTATCCGGGGTTGTTCGTTCCGAATTGATGCTGTAAGTAATATTAGGAAGTATTTCCAATTTAAGTCCGCTCATGAGGTCTTTATATACGATGGTGGCCATTACATTAAAGTCGCTCTGGCCGGCCGGTATTTCAGGCCAGGTCGCTATCACGCCCAGGTGTGGAACCGATCGGAGAAAAGCAACGCCCATGTTGACTTCTTTGCCGCTTTTATAACGAATACTTTCCAGGGGGATGCGGATTTCTGCCTGGTAACCATCGGCGGTCACTTTTGCTGCGCTGTTCCAGACAAAATCAGGGGTAATGTCACTCCCACTCACGGCTGAGTTCATCGCATCCATTTGGATTCCGCTGGGATTGGCGTAAAATTCGAAACTGCTCTGCCTGCTTCCCATCGAATCCAACATCACTCCCACATAATCATCCCTGAGTATTTTGTCCCTTTGCGCCAGGGTGGTTTTAACCTTTCCTTGTTCCGGTTCTAAACATTTGAAGGCGAAGTATAAATTTTTCCTGTCATTGGCGGCCCATATCAACGTCTCACGGTTCAATACTTCACCGTAAGTAGGATCAACGGTTTTGAATACTTTATTTATGGGGGCGCTTTGCCATACGGCTTCTTTTAATTCACCGTCGATGATAATAGTTTCATTTACTGCATCCGGGATGATGGTTTTCCCATTTCTACTGAATTCCACTGCCCACGATGGCGACCCGGTTATTACGGTTCCTGCAAAAATTAATCCAGCTAACAATACTTTTTTCATCATATGTTTTTCTCCTTTTATAAAATGAGGTAAAACCTGGGATTTTAAATATTATCATAGGTGGTTGACGATGTAAAATTAAAAACCCTGTAAGTATCGCTCCCCGGTGAAAAGATAAAAATTGGAGTGTGTTGCGGAAGGCTCCCGGGACACAGTTTAAAGTTTACGGAGTGTTGCGAGGTGCCCTCAGAAGAAAGTGTAGAGTTTACGGAGTGTTGTGAGGCGCCCTCAGAAGACAGTGCAAAGTTTACGGAGTGACGTGAGGCGCCCTCAGAAGACAGTGTAGAGTTTACGGAGTGTTGTGAGGCGCCCTCAGAAGACAGTGTAAAATTTACGGAGTGTTGTGAGGCGTCCTCGGAAGACAGTGCAAAGTTTACGGAGTGGCGTGAGGCATCCTCGGAAGACAGTGCAAAAATGGTTTTATGTTTGGAGATCATTCTGTAAAAGCCTCTACACCTGGCGGCGATTATCATTCGAAATTCCTGAAGGCATCGATGGTGTGATGCAATAAATCTTCCACTTTATTTAAATCTTCCGGTTGGGATTCGGCAATTTTTTCATTAAGTTCCAGGTAGCTGCCCAGGGAATGGATGGTGGGGTATTCGAACATGACTACGATGGGGATATCCCGGGCGATTTTTTTCTTCAATGTATTATTGATATGGATCATATCCAGCGACGTAATCCCGAATTCGAAGAGGTTATCATGAATGCCTACCTGTTCAAAACCGAAAAAGGTTTGTAAAATCCCGGCAAAGGTTTTTTCAAATTCAGTGGTAGGGGACTGGTATTCGGTGGTAAGAGTAGGACGGGGATGTAAAACCTGGGAAACGCTTGAAATTTCTATTTCTTCGCTGTCGTCCGCGCCGGAAACTCCAGCGGAGTTCATGGCTCGGAGTCGGTCGAATAAATCCCAGGTGGAAACAATCACCTGGGGATAATTGGCCACCAGGGCGCGGTCAAAGACATCGGTTCCCTCGGCGGGGAGTATCCCGAACTGGAGCAGCGCTTCCGAATCGCGGATATTCCTGTTTTCTACCAGTTGCCTGACAGTGTCGACGCCCATGCCGGCTTCTTTCCAGAAATCCCAATCGATGGAAACGGTGAAAATTCCTTCTTCATGGGTTTTTCGATAGGCAAAGGCATCCAGGAAGGCATTGGCGGCGCAGTAGGCTACCTGGCCGAATAGGCCGGTAACGGCGCTGAGGGAAGAACATAATATGAAGAACGCGGGTTTGATATTTTTTTCTTTTAAGACCTGGTCCAGCACCAGGGTTCCTTTTATTTTAGGGGCCAGGACAGGGGCAATGGTTTCCTTTGTTCTTAGGGGGATCATGCCGCCGTCCGGCAGCCCAGCGGCGTGGATCACGCCGTTGATGGTCCCGGAGTGTCCCAGGGCCAGGTTGACGGCAGCCCGCATTTGTTCAAGGTCGGCGGAGTCAGCCGTGCAAACCAGCACTTCGGCCCCTGATTTTTCCAGTTCCTGTATTTTTTTTATTTTTTTTACGACAGGGTCTTCCTGGCTGTGGGTGGTTAGCCATTGGTTCCATTCTTCTCTTGCGGGAAAAGTTGAACGCCCGGTAAGGATCAATCGCGCCTTTGTTTTTTTTGCCAGGTGTTCCGCTAAAGTGAGTCCTATCCCACCAAGCCCGCCGGTAATAAGATATACTCCTTTTTCTTGCAATAGTGGATTAATATGATTATCATGTTGGGGAAAGGGATGTTCCAGCCGGACCGGCTCCACTACCTGCACCCAGCGGTACTCGTCGCGGTAAGCCGCGACTTTATCGGAAGTATCTATTGTGAACTCCGCTAAGATTTGATCGATCAGGAGTTCTTCTTTGTGGCTTCCCGGTCCCGGGAGCAGGATATCAATACTACGGCAGTCGATGTTGAAATATTCCCTGGGGATGACTTTTACCGGGCCCAGCAGCGCGGCCTTTGCCGGGTGTAATTTCTCTTCGGAAGTTACCCGCTGGAGGTTATTTGAAATAACAAGGATTTGCATAGGGTCCTTGAGGCCCTGTTTGCCCGCGGCCTGGGCGATATATATCAAGCTGTATATTGCGGATTCTTCCATTTTTTCCACTTCGACCTGTTCTTCTTCGGACGTCACGTTCCAGGAATGGATGACCCGGCGGGGAATTTTATTCAATTGTTTGAAAAGGCGCAGGTAATCGTGGGATTGTTCGGGATTGATAATATACTCTTTTTCCCCGGTTTGAGAAAACCCTGAGCCGCGAATAACTCGGATCACTTCCCCTTGTTGTTGTTCCAACCGTTTGGCCAACCGTTCTCCCAGGCCGGTTTCATCGATAAAGATGAGCCAATCGCCTGGGCAACCGGGATTGAGTTCGGTGTTGTTGTGGGGTAATACAGAGCGTTTCCAGGTGGGGACATAGAACCAATCGGCAATATCTGTTTTTTTTGTTGTAGTAGTGTTGACGGGTTGTATTGCCGAAGCGGCGGCGCTCATTTTCAGTGGGTCGCCATCGATCCAGTACCGCTGTTCTTCGAAAGGGTAGCCGGGCAGGGAAACACGCTGCCGCTGTTCTCCCTGGTTAAACAGGGCCCAAGCAATCGCAGCGCCTGACAGCCACAATCGCCCCAGGCGGTTTAAGAGATAACGGGCGTCGTGGTGTGTTTCTATGTCCCGGCATTGGGCCTGGTCCAACAGGTTGAAAGCCGGGTATGTTGACCGATTTTCGGGGGCAATGTGGTGCCTGAGAAGTGTACAAAGATCATAACCGGGCCCGATTTCCAGGAAGACGGGTGAGGGCATGGTGGGATTGTTTAACAATTCCCTGATCCCATCGGCGAAACGGACGGTTGCTTTTAGGTGTGTTACCCAATATTCGGGATCCTGCGTTTCCGTGGGGGATATCCATTTACCGGTGACATTGGAGATATATGGAATTTTGGGCTCTTTTAAAGTAAAGCGGGCGATTGCGTTGCGGAATTTTGTCAGCACCGGTTCCATCATGTGGGAATGGATAGCGTGAGAGGTAGGCAGGGGAACGCAGAGGGTTTTCTTTTCTTTCATCAGGGCGTTGAAGGTTTCCACCTGGTCTGTGGGACCGGCGATGACGCAGGAGGGGCCGTTGTCGATAGCGAGTGAGAGGGACGGGAAGTTGTTTAAGAGGGGTAATAGTTCTTTTTCGGGAAGGGGAATGCTGAGCATGGCGCCAGGGGCAACTTCTTGTATGATGCGGCTGCGTAGTACTACCAGGTTTAGGGCGTCTTCCAGCGATAATACGCCGGCGATACAGGTGGCGGTATATTCCCCGAAGCTGTAGCCGATCATGGCGCGGGGTTGGACGCCCCATTGCATGACCAGTTTTGCCAGGGCATATTCAATCATAAAAATTTGTAACTGGACGGTCTCGGCATCAGCGTTAATATAGGTCTTATAGGAGTTATTGGACCAATTTTTATCGAGGATTTCGAAGCAGCGGTTTATTTCCTGTTGGAAGGCCGGTATAGTTTCGTAGAGGTCGCGGCCCATATCGGCGTATTGTGCGCCCAGGCCGGGGAACATGAATATCACAGGTCTGTCTTCTTCCTTTGTAAATCCCGTGTGTACTTTGCGGGAGTCCATGGAGGATAGTATTTCCACGGCTTCAGTGGTGGAAGTGCATATAGTCATGCGTCGGTGGGGAAAGTGTTTTCTTCCTACCTGGAGGGTATAGGAGATATCTGCCGGGTTGGCGGTATTTTGTTTCAAATAGTTGGCCAGGTTTAGGGTCATTTTATCAAGGGCCGAAGGAGTTTTGGCAGAAAGTAGTAACAAATAATAAAAAGTTTTTTGGGGGTCCAGGGGGCGATTTTTCAAAAAAGCCCCCTGGCCGCCGGAGGCATTATTATATTCTTCTAAAATCACATGTACATTTGTGCCGCCGATGCCGAAGGAGCTGACGCCGGCGCGGAGTGGGGCGTCGGGATTTTCCCATGGGGTCAGGGTTGTATTGACGCGGAAGGGGCTGTTTTCGAAATCGATGTTGGGATTGGGCGTTTCGTAATGCAGGCTGGGGGGTATTTGGCGGTTTACCAGGGCCAGGATGGTTTTAATGAAACCTGCAATCCCGGCCGCGGCGTCCAGGTGTCCGATATTGGTTTTCACTGAGCCGATGGCGCAGAAGCCTTTTTTCTTGGTTTTAAAGGCCATTTTCAGGGCTTCGATTTCGATGGGGTCGCCCACGGGGGTAGCGGTGCCGTGGGCTTCAACATAAGAAATAGTCTCGGGGTCCACGTTTGCCACATGGAGTGCTTCGCGGATGACTTCGGCCTGGCCATCGATGCTGGGGGCGGTGAAACCGATTTTCCGGCTGCCGTCGTTATCGACGGCGGTTCCTTTTATTACGGCGTAGATATGATCGTTGTCTTCAATGGCGTCTTCCAGGCGTTTTAGTACAACTGTCCCGGCGCCTTCGCCGCCCACGGTTCCTTTGGCCCGGGCATCAAAGGCCCGATTATGCCCGTCAGGTGAAACGATCATACCTTCCTGGTAAAGGTAGCCGGATATTTCCCAGGTGCTAATGGAAACTCCTCCAGCCAGGGCCATATCGCATTCGCCGTTCAATATGGCCTGGCAGGCCAGGTGAACGGCGGCCAGCGAAGTGGAGCAAGCGGTTTTGACATATAAGCTGGGGCCTTTGAGCCCGAGGTTGTAGGATACATGAGTGCATAAATAATCCCGGTGGGTGTAAAGCGTCGAAGTGAAAGGTCCCAGGATATTTACCCTGCCCGAGGCGTATGTTAACGCTTCCCAGCGGAAATTGGCGGAAGAACCGGCATAAACGCCGATGAGCCCTTTGTAAGAACCGGGATCATACCCGGCGTCTTCCAATGCATGCCAGGTGCATTGAAGGAAAATGCGGGTCTGGGGGTCCATGATTTCCGCTTCCGTGGGTTTGAACCCGAAAAAAGCCGCGTCAAAATATTCCTTATTTTCCAGGACGCCGCCGCAGGACTTGACGTAATTGGGGTCCTTTAGTAGTTCCGGGTCCACGCCTGCGTCAAGTAGTTCCTGCTCTGTAAAAAATGCAAAAGATTCGACGCCGTTTTTTAGATTTTGCCAGAATTCCCGGATATCTTTAGCGCCTGGAAATCGACCTGCCATTCCAATAACGGCAATTTCCAGGCCAGTGGTATTTCCTGTTGTCATTTTATCCTCTTCCTCTTTTTCTCATTTCACGCATTCTATTTTTATCGGTTCTGCCCCTTTCAATTTTATCCGTCCTTTCGCTTTCGGGGTACTCATCCGCCGCCCCTGTTTCGCCTTGCTCGATGAACTGCGCCAGCGTACGGATGGTGGTGTACTTATACATGGCCACGATAGGGATCTGTTTCTCAAATTCCCTGTTGATCCGTGAATTGACTCGAATCACATCCATGGATGTCCCGCCGATATCGAAGAAATTATCATGGATACCAATTTCATCGCCATCGCCGTTCAAACGAAGGATTTCCTTCCAGGTAAGAGCGATCCGGGTTTCTAGGGGCGTACCCGGAGCCGCATACTGAACTTTACGACCGCCCTCCAACCGTGCACCCGACACCCGGAGAGCTTTCCTGTCTACTTTGCCGTTGGGACTCAAAGGAATCCGGTCAAGCTGCTTATAAACAACAGGAACCATATACCCTGGCAACCGACCCGATAAATATTCTCTCAATTGCGATGCGTTTAATTCCTCGCCAACCTTTGATACTACATAAGCGCATAAAATATTATCGCCCTTACCGTCATTTTCGACTGTCACCACAGCCCCTTTGATTTGTTTATGATGCTCAAGGTGTCTCTCAATTTCTTCCAGTTCGATGCGGAACCCGCGTACTTTTACCTGCTGATCGATTCTGCCCAGGTATTCGATGTTGCCGTCGTTTAACCACCTGGCCAGATCGCCGGTTTTGTAAAGAATATAGGTCTTATAGGTCCCATAGGACCTATTAAATTTTTCCGCGGTTAGTTCCGGTCTGTTTAGATACCCCCGCGCCAAACCTACCCCGGCAATACACAATTCCCCAGGCACGCCCACGGGCTGAAACTGCCAATCCTTACTGAAGATATATAAACTGATGTTATCGATGGGTTTGCCAATAGGAATACGTTCAATTTTCTGCCCATCCGGGCAATCATAATAAGATACATCGATGGTGGCCTCAGTAGGACCATACAAATTGGTCAGCCGGATATTGTTTTCTTTATTTAATACTTCATTAAACCGCTTTACCAGCGGTACAGTCAATGCTTCTCCGCTGGCGATCACCTGTTTCAATGAAGACAACCGCCCGGCGCTGCCAACCCCCTCGATATATTCCAAAAACGCCCGCAGCATGGAAGGCACAAAATGCATCGCGGTCACACGATGCCGGTCAATGGCTGCTACTATTTGCTGCGGGTCCCTTTCGCCGCCCGGCGCCAGTAAACATACCCCGGCCCCCACCATCCCCCACCAGGAAATCTCCCATACCGATACATCAAACGTAAAAGGTGTCTTATGCAAAATAATGTCGCTTTCATCCAGGGGATACTGCTTTTGCATCCAACTCAACCGGTTCACCAACGAATGATGTTCAATGGCCGCGCCTTTGGGTTTCCCGGTGGTGCCGGAAGTGTAGATGAGATAAGCGAGATTAACGCCGCAAGGGGGGCTTTTTTGAAAAATCCTAATAGGCTCCCCGCGCCGCGGGGCCCTTGACCCCCTAAAAAACTTTTCATTAACCAATACCTTTGCTCCACTGTCCTTTAACATATAATCAATCCGTTCTTGTGGGTATCCCGGATCGATGGGCAAATAAGCCCCCCCGGCTTTTAATATGCCATATATACCGATCATCATCTCAACGGAACGTTCCATCATAATACCAATAATATCGTCCGCCAGGACGCCTTTTTCGATTAACAACCCGGCCAATCGGTCGGATTGTTTGTTTAATTGTAAATATGTAATATGTAGAGACGTTGCGCGCAACGTCTCTACCGGTATACCGATAGCCGCAATGCGGTCAGGCCTCTTTTCCACCTGTTCTTCAAATAATTCATGGATGGTTCTATTTTGAGGATGCGGGGCCGCGGTATCATTAAAATCATACAATATTTTTTCTCTCTCTTCTTCGGCCATTACTTCAATGGCCGATATTTTCCGGTCCGGCGCCTCAATAATAGAAACTAATATGTTTTTAAAATACCCCATGAAGCGGAGGATAGTCCCTTCTTCAAACAACGCCTTACTGTACTCGAAAGATAAATGCAACTTCTCTTCTCTTTCCAGGGCGGTGAGAGTTAAATCGAATTTGGACGTGTTGTTATCAAAAGGTGAAGACGTCATGGTAAGCCCGGGGAGATGAATCCCCGGCGATTCCATGTTCTGGAGAACAAACATCACATCGAAAATAGGATTGCGACTTAAATCCCTGGGTGCATCCATTCGCGTTACCAGGTCCTCAAACGGATAATCCTGGTTTTCAAAAGCGCTAATCACTCTTGTTTTGACTTCAGCCAAAAACTCGGTAAAGCGTTTTTCGCCCGCCGGGAAATTCCGTAATGCCAGGGTATTGACAAACATGCCAATTAGACGCTGCAAGTCCGTATGCCTCCTCCCCTCTACCGGGGAACCAATAACAATATCTTCCCGGCCTCCCAATTTATATAAAAATACATAAAACGCCGCCAGCAAGGTCATGTACAAAGTCGCACCTTCCCCGATGGCCAAACGGTGCAGCGCGGCGGTTATATCTTTTTCCAGCTCGAAGAAAACCGTGCGCCCCGCCAATCGCTGCACTTCCGGCCTGGCCCGGTCGGAAGGCAAATTCAATACCGGCATCTCACCCTCGAACTGCCGACGCCAGAATGCTTCCTCTTCTTTATAAGACGGCCCTCTTTTCCAGTTGTCCTGCCAGGCCGCGTAATCCCTGTACCGCAGTCCCAGGGTTGGCAGCTTCTCATTGCTGTATAACGCCATGGCTTCACCGGTCAAAATCCCCATGGAAGTCCCATCGGATATAATATGATGCATATCCAATATTAATATATGCTCCTGCTCTGCTAATTCCACCAACCCCACACGCAATAACGGCGCTTTCGCTAAATCGAATGGACGAATGAATGATTTTTTTATTGCCTCCGGCGGCCCTTCGGGGAGTCGCTTTTGAAAAAGCTCCGCAAAACTTTTGTCTATTTCAAATTCCACATCATCCCGGATCCTCTGCACCGGTTCATCACCCACGGTCACAAACGACGTCCGGAAACTTTCATGACGTTGGATTAGTTCTTTGAACACCCATTCTAATCTTCCTTTATCAATTATCCCATCCAGTTTCAGTATATGGGGAATATTATAAGCCCTATTGCCAGGGTCCATTTGCTGTAAAATATACAACCGTTCTTGCGCCGATGATAATGAATAATATTCCTTTTCCTCCACGGCCGGCACGGAAATCAGACGGTCTTCCGCAGACGATTGGATCACCCCGGCCAATTGCCGGATAGTGGATTTGTGGAACAACTCCGCCAGCGGGATTTTTACGTTTAATACTTTATGAATTTTAGATATCACGACGGCTGCATTA
Organism: Acidobacteriota bacterium; assembly: GCA_030837085.1. Taxonomy (GTDB): domain Bacteria; phylum Acidobacteriota; class Aminicenantia; order UBA2199; family UBA2199; genus JAKAGC01. The sequence continues at coordinate 27,362 of JAUPLE010000427.1, forward strand.
AGAGAATGACCGCCCAATTCGAAGAAATTATTATCAATGCCGATAGATATTGAAGTATTTTTAGCCAGGACATCCGACCAGATAGCGGCCAATTTTTCTTCGATATTGTTTCGCGGGGGCGCATAGGGCGCATTGAGCGCACCCGCCGCATCCGTCCCGGGGACGGGAAGCGATTTCCGGTCTACTTTCCCGTTTGCCGTTAAAGGAATCTTTTCAACCCGGATGAAATGCCTGGGGATCATGTAATCCGGCAGTTCCGCGGCCAGGTGTTTTTCCAATACCGGGATTTCCAACGAATTACCCGATACGATATAAGCGCATAAAAATCTATCCGCTGCTTTTTCCCCCACGGCAAGGACCACCGCATCTTCGATCTCCTCATGACGCCGCAAATGACTCTCGATCTCCCCCAATTCGATGCGGAACCCCCTGATCTTTACCTGTTGATCTTTCCTGCCCAGAAATTCCATTATATAGGCCCCCGCCGCCTGCGCCGCGGGGTTGAGAAACCACCGGGCCATGTCGCCGGTACGGTAGAGCAGGGGGGCTTTTTTGAAAAACCGCCCCCCTGCACCCCCCGCAAAACTTTTGACAAACTTCTCTGCTGTTAATTCCACATCGTTAATATACCCGGAAGCTAGGCACTCACCCCCAATATACAAATCACCCGGAACCATAAGCGGACAGATATCCATGTTCGGGTCCAGGATATAATATTGAGCATTCTGAATGGGTTTCCCATAAGGGATGCTGACCCAACCCGGGTCCAGCCTGCCGATGGGATGGTAATTGGACCAGATAGCCGCCTCCGTGGCCCCACCCAGGCTGATGACGTTTACCCCGCTGAAAATCTCTTTTAATGCGCCTGGCAATGTCAAGGGTATCCAATCGCCGCTTAAAAACACTAACCGCAGCCGGGAATGATGAGACGAATTTTTTACCTCCGGGAAAAACGACGCCAACTGCTGCAATGCAGCCGGCGCAGAATCCCAGAAAGTAATCCCTTCCTCTAAAATAATATCCAGCAATTGCCGCGGTTCTTTCAAATCCCCGGCAGCCACGACACGGTTACATGCCCCGCAAGCCAGGATACCGAATATATCGTAGACCGAAAGATCAAAAGCCAATGAACTGATAAATAATACCTTATCCCCGGGCCCTACTTCGAACGTTTGATTCACCCATCGAATCACATTGACCACGGGCCGGTGCTGCACCACCACGCCCTTGGGAATACCCGTAGAACCGGAAGTAAAAATAATATAAGCAATGTCCCCGGAAGCGGACAGCGGCGATAAGTTTACCGGCGAATGTTTCTCTATTTCATGGTGGAAAATGAACGTTTTTCCCGGGGGCGGCGCGAACGGCGTGGGCGGCGCGGATAATCGGGAAGGTAAACAAAAAATATATTCCAGTGCGGGCAAATCTTCTATTATGACGCTAACTTTAACCAATTGGGAATAACCCGTAACCAGGGATTTTACATCCAGGGATTCCAGCAATTTTTTAATGCGGGTATCGGGCAGATACGGTTCCAGGGGTACATAAGCGCCGCCTGCTTTTAATATTGCCATTACCGCGATAATCATTTCGATGGAGCGGTCGATTACTACCCCTACCAGGGATTCGGTTTTGACGCCCTTTTCCCGCAGCGCCCGCGCCAGGCGGTTGGCCTTTTCATTTAGCTCGCTGTAGGATAGGTGTTTTAAACCGTCCACCGCATCGCCGGTCACGGCCACATGGCCGGGCGCCTTTTCCACCCGGTCCTCGAAAAGCCCCGGCAGTATGCGGTCCCTGTCATAGAAAGCGCCGGTGTCGTTAAACTCTTCTAAAATTCTCCGTTTTTCTTCTTCCGGCAGGATATCGCCCTTCCGGGCCACGGCATGGGGTTCATGGATAAATTTCCTTAAAATTCGCTCGAAATATACACACGACCGCTGTACCATCTCATCCGATATGGCCAGGTAATTGTACTTGGGACAGAGGATAAACTCCCCGAAAGTAATGCTGATCTCAAAATCGAATAATGTATTGGTGTCCTGGTTGCCTTCGGTAGAAAAAGCCACATTCTCCATATTATTCAAATCTACGGTTCCGGCGTCGGCGTTAAAATAAACATGGAAATCGACAAAATTAAACAGGGTATCGAATATCGGGTTTTGTTCCTGGCTTTTTTCACCGATAATGCGGGCGATCTCGAAGAGTGAGACCCGCTCGTATTTTTTTATTTCCAGCATTTTCGCGGCAATCATACTAAAATAGCCGGCCCAATTCACGTGGGGTGGGAGCATGATCCTTACCGGTACGGTGTTTAAAAAGCATCCCAGTACTTTATCGCCGTCTTGCTTTGGGGGACGGTTATGGGTGACGCTACCCACCGTGATGTCGCTTTCATTGCACAGCATGGCCAGGACATAGACATATGCCCCGAAACATAAATCTTTTAACGAAGTTCCAAAATCGTCGGCTGTTTTCTTCACAAGCGCCAACAGTTCGGTCCCCAGGTGATGTACGTGTGTCTTCATCCCGGTGAAAGGTTCGAGGTTCTCCAGGACCCTGGGGAATTCCAACCGTTTATAGTCTTGCAGTTCAAGGAGCCAGAACCGGTGGTTTTCTTCCCTGGATTTCTCCATGATCTCTTCTATGATCACGTCCCGGTAACTACTTTTTAGTCGGGGAAGCGCCAGGTTAGGGGCGGATTTCAGTCGCAAATAAGTATTGTGTAATTCCGTCATCAACGAAGCGGTGCTCCAACCGTCCAGCACCGCATGGTGGCATATCAGTACCACCCGGACATTTTCATTACCCGGTATAAAAACGCTCATCCTGAACAAAGGAGGAACCGCGGCGTCAAAGGGATGTTGTTTATCCTCCGCCAGGTACTTCTCTATATATGCTTCCTGCTCTTGCCGGTCCAGGTGGGCGATATGGTAATGGGGCAGGTCCACGGGAACATGACGATAAACGATCTGCACCGACTCGCCGAAATCTTCGACGTTAAAACCGGTTCTAAGTATCGGGTGTTTTTCCACCACCAATTCCAGGGCCCGCTTATAAACCGCGGCGTCAAACCCAGGGTATCTCAAAGGATAGATGAATTGATCATGGTAAACCACCGTGTCTGAGCTTCGTAAATAATAGAACACCAACCCTTTTTCAATATCGCTCATGGGGTAGATATCTTCGATTTCCGTTTCCCGGAAATTCCCTTCCGTCATGACATGTTGTTTCAGGGCTGCGATCTTTTTTTCTACTTCGATCCGTTCGGGGGTGGAATCTTCCCCCTTATCCCGCTTATGCCTTACCAGTATTGCCAGTTCTTCGATGGTAGGGTGGGCGTAGAGGTCTTTGATTTTTAGATTGGTCTTTAAACGTTCGTTCAATTGACCGATAAACCTGACTGCCTTGATGGAATCGCCGCCGTTGGTAAAAAAACTATCCCTGATACCGGGCCATTCCAGGCCCAGGATGCGGCCATAAATTTCCGTCAATTTTTTTTCTGTTTCGTTTCGTGGGGCTTCAAAGGCAATGCTGCTGGCGGTTGTCCTGTCGGGTTCGGGTAAACGTCGGCGGTCCAGTTTACCGTTGGGGGTCAAGGGAATTTTATCGATGGGAATAAAATAAACCGGGACCATGTAATCCGGGAGCCGTTGAGACAGGAAGTTCCTTAAGTCTGTTCCTGTTATCGACGGCGATAAGGGCATAAAAATAATATAAGCGCAGAGATAGGAGTCGCCGGAATGATCGGTTCGGGCAATGACCACCGATTCTTTTATATTTTCGTGTTGGGTCAGTTGGGTTTCGATTTCCCCCAATTCGATGCGGAACCCGCGTATTTTTACTTGCTGGTCGATGCGGCCCAGGTATTCCAGTTCGCCTTCGGCGGAAAACCGCCCCAGGTCGCCGGATTTGTACAAAATATAGGTCTTATTGGACCCATAGGACCTATAAAATTTCTCCGCAGTTAATCCCGGCCGGTTCAAATATCCCCTGGCTGTGCCATAGCCCCCTACTACCAGTTCACCGGCTGTACCGACGGGAACCAACATCGAATACTTATCCATGATATATGTACTCAACGTAGGCAAAGGTTTCCCAATATTACTTTTATTTAAACGGATTTCCTCGGCCCCGATCTCTTTATATGTCACATGTACTGTAGTTTCAGTAATGCCAAACATGTTAACCAATTTAGTCTGAGGATATTTCTCATGCCACTCTTTCAAACGACCCGGCCACAACGCCTCGCCCCCGAAAATGATATACCTTAACCGTAATTCTTTCACGGGCGATTTTAATTCCTCTTCAGCAAGCATATAGAAAGCCGATGGGGTTTGGTTCAAAACAGTTACGCCGTTGGTTTTCAGCAGGTTCAAATAGATGTTCATATCCCTGGCCGTTGTTTTCGGGACCAGGATCAGTTTCCCGCCGTACAGCAGCGCGCCGTACATCTCCCAGACGGAAAAATCAAAACAATACGAATGAAACATCGTCCATGTGTCCTGCTCATTAAAATCAAATTGAAATTGATCGTTAAATAGGAGTTGGACGACGTTCCGATGTTCGATCAGAACTCCTTTGGGTTTCCCCGTTGTGCCGGAGGTGTAGATGATGTAAGAAAGTTGATTCGAATGATGATTGACGATTGATGAATGATGAAGCCCCCGGTGGGGGCGCCCTTTTAATAATTTACAATTAACAATTAACAATTGACAATTAACAATTATTTTCTTTTGAGATTCTTCCGTTTCTAATAAAATCCTGGCGTTACTATCCGCTAACATATATTGAACGCGTTCTTGTGGGTATTCCGGGTCGATGGGCAAATACGCGCCGCCGGATTTTAATATTCCCAAAATGCCAATGACCATTTCAATGGAGCGTTCCATCATTATTGCAATAATATCGTCCGCCAGGACACCTTTTTCGATTAATAACGCTGCCAATTGATTGGATTGCTTATTTAGTTTTTTATAGGTCAGTCCGACCTGTCCGACAAGTCCGACATGGTCGGGCGTCTTTTCCGCCTGTTCTTCAAATAATCTATGGATGGTCTTATTTTTTGGGAATTCGGCAAAGGCCCTGTTAAATTCAAATAGCAACTGTTGCTTTTCAATTTCCGAAATATCTATTTCCCTTAAACGTTTTTCGCCACCAGTAGCGCCATTAGAGATAGCCTTCAACACTTCCTGGAAATACCCTGTAAACCGCTCAATGGTACTCTTTTTAAATAGTTTAGCGCTGTATTCGAATTTAAACCATACGGCGTCACTCTGCTTCATGAAATGCAAAAGCAGGTCGAATTTCGAAGTGTTTGTTTCATAAGGATATGGTTTAATCGTTAAACCCGGTATTTCGAAACCAGGTATATCCACCTCTTGCTGGACAAACATTACATCGAACAGCGGGTTGCGGTTGAGGTCTCTCTTGTTATTCCCTTCCGCCAGTTCCAGCAATTCTTCGTATTGAACATCCTGGTTGGCCAGGGCCTCCAGGGTCCTGGCAGCAACTTCCCTTGTGAATTCCTTTATAGATTTTTGGCCGAAGGGCTCATACCGTTGAACCAGGGTATTGACAAACATGCCCGTGACGCCGTCCAGGTTGCTGTGCTCGCGCCCGGCAGCGGGAATCCCCAGGATAATCTCTTCCTGGTTGCAAATCTTCGCAAGGAAAATCGTATACGCCGCCAGCAGGACTATATATAAAGTGGTTCCTTCAGCGCGGGCCAGTTTTTGCAGCGATTCCATCCTGCCCGGA
>JAUPLE010000428.1 GCA_030837085.1 Acidobacteriota bacterium
GAGAAATACAATATCAAGGATTTTACAGCCTCCTCTACATCGTCCAGGCCATCAAGAAACAAAATTTCCAGGCTTTTACCCAGGATTTTAAGATTATAGTCGTCTCCAGCCAGTTGCAGTCCGTCGATGGGGAAGAAATGGTATGCCCCTGGAAATCCACTGTATTGGGCCCATTAAAGGTTATTCCCCAGGAATTAAGTGAAATCAGGTGCCGCAATATCGATATCGTTGTCCCGGAGCCGTCGCAAGGCAGGAGTGAAGAAGAAAAGCTCATTATCCTATTACTAAAGGAAATCATGTCCGATTCCGCGGATACCATTGTGGCTTATCGCTATAACCGACGCTGGATTCAAATTTTCGAAGCAGTGAAACCAGGGGGAAATGGGCAGTTGCAAACACTGTTAAAAGAAAAGGGTGTATATTTAATAACCGGTGGACTTGGAGGTATAGGACTGGTACTGGCGGAATACCTTAGCGGCAGCGTGGGTGCCAGAATGATACTCACCGGACGTTCTGAGTTTCCAGGCAGGAACGATTGGGAAAACTGGTTAAACGCCCACGATAAGCAGGACCCCATCAGTCGAAAAATTTTGAAATTGCAGGAAATCGAAAACAAGGGTGGGGAGGTCATGGTATGCCGCGTCGATATTGCCGATGTGGGGCGGATGAAAGAAATTATCGGTCAGGCGGAAGAGCTATATGGTCAGCTAAATGGCGTTATTCACGCCGCGGGAATCCTGGGGAGAAAGTCCAACCTTTGCGCCGTAGAAGATATGACTGAAATCGAGGTTGAAGAACAATCCCGGCCAAAAATAGCTGGGCTTATGGCTCTGGCTGAAGTATTGAAAGATAAAAAGATCGATTTTTGTTTATTAACATCATCGATATCATCTATTTTAGGAGGATTAGGATATGCCGCCTATGCAGCCGCTAATATTTTTATGGATGCCTTTGTCAAGGAATATAATCGAACGCATGGCAAGAGTTGGGTGAGTGTGAATTGGGATGCCTGGGAATTGAGAGAACAAGAGCCAGCCGGTACAGCCAGGGAAGAAACTCGGGTAGAATTGATTATAACTCCCCCGGAAGGGCAGGAGGTATTTCGCCGAATTATAGCCCCTGGCGCCCTGGGTAGGGAAAACCAGGTAATTATTTCCACGGGGGACTTACAATCCAGGATCGATCGCTGGATCGATTTCAAGTATTTGCAGGCAGATGACCCCAGTATAAAAATGTCAGTAGTTCAACATTCAAGACCGGATATCGCGACGCCTTACAGCGCCCCGCAAAGTCCAATCGAGCAAAAACTGGCACAAATCTGGCAGGAACTCCTGGGGATTGATCGGGTAGGTGGTAATGATGACTTTTTCGAATTGGGCGGCGATTCCTTAAAAGCTACCCAGTTAGTGGCAAAGATTAAGCAAACATTTAATGCCAATATCTCCGTACGAGAAATATTCAATACACCTCAATTGGGGGAATTGGCGAAACAAATGACAATCCCCATAGAGACAGATAACCTATATTCGCACCTGGCGCCCGTCGAAAAAAAAGAATATTACCCGGTTTCATCGATGCAAAAAAGATTGTATTTTCTAAACGAAATAGAGGGAATAGGTACAGCTTACAATATATTCTTTATGCTAATCATCGATGGAGAATTGAACAAGCAGCGCATGGAGCAGGTGTATGGATTATTGATTTCCCGGCATGAGAGCTTTAGAACCACCTTCCACATGATCGATGGGGAACCGGCGCAAGTTATTCATGAGACGGATGAATTGGATTTCCATTTAGAATATATGTCCTGTGAAGATAGGGAAGAGGTGGTGGATGACCTGGTTCGAAACTTCTGCAGACCGTTTGATTTGACAAAAGCGCCGTTAGTGAGGGCAATGCTGATCAAATTAGCGGAAAGAAAACATATGCTGTTTTTCGATGCGCATCATATTATTGCGGACTACACGTCCTGGTTGAATATCGGCAGGGATTTCGACGCACTGTACAGTAATAGAAATTTACCTGGATTGCGTATCCAGTATAAAGATTTTTCCCAGTGGGGGAACACACCGGGAGTAATTAAGGCCATTATGCAGCAAGAAGTGTTTTGGTTGGAGATGCTCAGTGGAGAATTGCCCATATTGGAACTTCCTACGGATTATCCCAGGCCCATGCCGCAGAGTTTCGAAGGTAAGCGGATCAAGTTCGAATTATCTGGCGATGAAACCAATGGTTTGAAGCAAATAGCGCAAGCCCATGGGGCGACATTGTTTATGGTATTGTTGGCCCTTTATAATGTTTTGTTATCAAAGTTGAGTAACCTGGAAGATATTATGATCGGGACCGCTATTGCCGGGCGAAAACATGCCGACCTGGAATGGATCGTCGGTATGTTTGTCAATACATTGGTAATGAGGAATTCCCCCGTAGGGAATAAACCTTTTGGAGAGTTCCTGGCCGATGTGAAGGAAAACACATTGGCGGTTTTTGAAAACCAGGAATACCCGTTTGAAGGTTTGGTGGAGAAGTTGGCCGTGGCAAGAGACCTGAGCCGCAACCCGCTATTTGATGTGATGTTGGTTTTGCAGAATTTTCCTGAAATAACATTGGTCAACCAGGAAAAAGAGGTTACTGGTCAAGGACTGAGCATAAGCGCCAGGGAGTATGAGCAGCGCTCGGCAAAATTTGATTTAACCCTGGAAGTGTATGAGCAGGAAGGAATATTATTATTTTATTTTAAATATTGTACGAAGTTATTTAGACAAGAAAGTATTTTAAGGATTACCCGGTATTTTCAGACAATCGTAACGTCGGTTATTAGCGCACCGACCAGGAAAATAATGGAGATAGATATTTTGCCTGAGGAAGAGAGGAGGCAATTGCTGTTTGATTTTAATAATACCGCCGCCGTATTTCCTGCTGATAAAACCATTCCCGAAATATTCGCGGCGCAGGTAGAGAAAACGCCGGACCATATTGCGGTTTTTGGCCACGGACTTACACGGACGAACACGGTCAATAATAATATGATTATTACCTATCGCCAATTGGATGAACTATCTAATCACCTGGCTCAGCTGTTAAACGAAAAAGGCATCGTGACAGATGATGTGGTGGGACTAAAGGTGGGACCTTCGGTGGAGATGCCCATTGGTATCCTGGGTATATTGAAGTCAGGGGGCGCCTATTTACCCATCGCTCCGGAGTTACCCCGGGAACGAATCGATTATATGCTAAAAGACAGCGCTGCAAAGATTTTAATAAATAAATCCGAAATCCGAAATCCGAAATCCGAAACAAATCCCAATGACCAAAAAATTAATGTTCAAAACAAAAACTATGAAATTCCATTTGTTTTGGATTTTGATCATTTGAATTTTGATATTGTTTCGAATTTCGATATTCGTGTTTCGGATTTAACTCCTTCAAATTTAGCTTATATCATCTACACTTCCGGCACCACGGGAAGACCTAAAGGCACTCTTATCGAAAATAAGAACCTGGTCAACTATGTTCAATGGTTCAAGAAAATAGCTAATTTGGCGGACAACGACCGAACCGTATTAACGTCATCGTTTTCTTTTGACCTGGGTTATACGGTTCTTTACCCTTCAATTTTGAATGGTTGTCAATTGCATATAATTCCCAAAGAACTCTATATGTCCCCGGGGAATTTGCTTGAATATATTATCCACCATCGTATCACTTTTCTCAAAATGACGCCGTTACTTTTCAGTACCATCGTGGCGAGCGAGGAATTCGGGCAAGGAAATTGTGGAGAATTGAGGCTGATTGTCCTGGGAGGAGAAAGGATCATACCGGTTGATGTAAATAGGGCGCATGAGGTAGGACCGCAAATAAAAATAATGAATCATTATGGGCCGACGGAAACCACCATTGGGTGTATCGCCCAGGCCATTGATTTTGAAAAGTTCGAGGAGTTTAAGAAGAGACCCACTATTGGATATCCAATCGCCAATATGAAAATATATATATTGGATAAAACAATGAAGTTGAACCCGGTGGGAGTACCTGGGGAGTTGTGTGTTTCCGGTGCAGGTGTGGGACGAGGGTATTTAAACCGGCCGGAGCTAACAGCAGAAAAGTTTAATAGGTCTTATAAGTCCTATAGGACCAATATTTTTTATCGTACCGGCGATCTGGCGAGGTGGGTGGTTGACCCTGCGGCGCAGGGGGCCTATATAATCGATTTCCTGGGGCGGATGGACCAGCAGGTCAAAATCCGGGGTTTCAGGATAGAATTGGGCGAGATCGAAGCGGAGTTAATGAAGCATGAGCTGGTCAAAGAAGTGGTTGTCATTGACAGGAAACAAGAAAGTGGTGAGAAGTATTTATGCTGCTATGTCGTGTCAAAAGAAGATTTCGATTTATCGGGGCTTAAAGTATACCTTGCCGGGCGTTTACCGGATTATATGATTCCTTCATATTTCATGAAATTGCAGAGCATCCCGTTGACGGCCAACGGCAAAGTGGACCGGAAGGCGTTGCAGTCATATAAAACCACCCTGGGAACAGGGGTAGAATATATTGCCCCCGGCAGTGATTTGGAGCAGCAAATCGCCGATTCCTGGAAGGAGGTATTAAAGCTGGAAAAAGTGAGCATTCATGATAATTTTTTCGACCGGGGTGGGAATTCCTTAAATATCATCCAGTTAACCAATCGTTTAAATAAATTGTTGGGTAAGAATCTTCCAGTGGTGGCATTGTTTCAATATCCCACCATCAGTATGTTGGCGCGCCACCTGGAAGAGGATAACATAAAAAACCGTGTATCGCCTGCGATTAAAACAGCAAAAGCTTCCCAAGAATTATCATTCACTCTGAAAGAAAGTACGGACATTGCCGTAATCGGGATGGCCGGTCGGTTTCCCGGGGCAGCAAATATCGATGAATTCTGGAATAATTTGAAAGCGGGGGTAGAAAGCATCTCATTTTTCACAGATGAGGAGTTGAGGGAATTTGGGGTATCGCCGGAACTTCTCAATGATCCCAATTATGTAAAAGCCCGGGGAATAGTAGAGGGCAAGGAACAATTCGATGCCGGTTTTTTTGATTATATTCCCGCGGATGCCAGGTTAATGGACCCGCAAATGCGTATATTTCATGAGTGTACCTGGGAAGCATTAGAGAATGCCGGGTATATCCCTGATAATTATGATGGGTCGATTGGGGTGTATGCCGGGGCCTCCCACAGTATGGGATGGGAAGCGAGGGTATTGTTTTCGCAGTGGGGGCAGGCAGCGGGAGAATATGAACTTTCGCACTTGATCAATAAAGATTTTCTCGTCACCCGTGTTTCTTACAAATTAAATTTAAGAGGTCCGGCAGTATCCATCCAGACCGCCTGTTCCACTTCATTAGTGGCGGTGCACATGGCTTGCCGCACTTTAATAGATAGGGAATGCGATATGGTCGCGGCAGGTGGGGTGACTTTGCAGGCCGCTGGCAAAGTTGGTTATCGCTACCAGGAAGGCATGATCTTATCTCCGGACGGACACTGCCGGCCTTTTGACGCCCGATCCGGGGGCACAGTGAACGGAGAAGGCATCGGCGTCGTTATTTTAAAACGGTTGAAAGAAGCCGAAGCCGACGGGGATAACATATATGCCGTGGTCAAGGGCTCGGCCATCAATAACGACGGTTTTAATAAAGTTGGTTATGAGGCCCCCAGCGTAGAGGGCCAACGGGAAGCAATCGCAAAAGCATTATTATTGGCAGGAGTGGAACCGGAAACTGTAAGTTACGTTGAAACCCACGGCACCGGGACAGCTTTGGGGGACCCCATCGAAATAAAAGCCTTAACCCTGGCATTTGCCACGGAAAAGAGGAATTACTGTGCTATCGGCTCTGTAAAAAGCAATGTAGGGCACCTGGACAGCGCCGCCGGTATGGCTGGATTTATCAAAACCGTCATGGCTTTATGCTATCGAGAAATTCCCCCCAGCCTGCATTTTAAAACTCCCAACCCGGCCATTGATTTTGAAAATAGTCCCTTTTATGTGAATACACAACTTAGACCGTGGAAAAGCAATGGCTGTCCTCTCCGGGCCGGGGTGAGCGCCTTCGGCATCGGCGGCACCAATGCCCACGTGGTGCTGGAGGAGTGGCCTGCTGTAAAGAGGAATCGTGAAAGGGACGAAGAAAGAAAAGGTTACCAATTGATTTTATTGTCAACTAAAACTTATCCTGCACTCGCTGAAATGAGAGAACGCCTGGCCGGTTTTTTAAAAGAAAAACCTGCTTTAAACCTGGCTGATACAGCTTACACACTGCAGGTGGGTAGGAAAACCTTTAAACACCGGGCCATATTAACGGCATCCTCCGGGGAAGAGGCGTCCGATTTATTGAAGTCTGCCGATAATATCCAATACCACTTGCTGAACGAAGAAAAACAAAACATCGTATTCATGTTTCCCGGCCAGGGCTCCCAATATGTGGGGATGGCAAGGAAGTTATATGAGAATGAACCTATTTTCCGCCTGGAAATGGATCGATGTTTTGAGCACTTGTATTCCCTTACCGGGTATGATTTTAAAAAGATACTTTATCCTTCTTTACAAGATAACAGTTCCAACGATTCCCATAGTAACAATATGATTAATCAAACCGAAATCAGCCAACCGGTGATTTTCATTATCGAGTATGCCCTGGCGCAATTGTTGATGGCCTGGGGAATCAAACCACGCTCCATGATCGGCCACAGTATCGGCGAATATACGGCTGCTTGTTTGTCCGGTGTTTTTTCCCTGGCGGATGTCCTGGAGATTGTATGCTTGAGGGGAAAACTGATGCAGCAACTGCCCGGTGGGACCATGCTCAGTATCCCCTTTCCCGAAGAAGAGTTAGTCCCCATGTTAGAGGGCATGGATGATATTTCCCTGGCCGCAGTCAATAGTTCCTCCCTTTGCGTGGTTTCTGGCACAGATGAAGCTGTGGCAGAATTTGAAAAGCAATTACAATTGCAGGGGTATCAAAGTCGTCGTCTGCAAACATCCCATGCCTTTCACTCATACATGATGGACCCCATCCTGGAAAAATTTGCGCAAGCAGTGGGCCGGCTAACGATGCATAAACCCCGGATTCCATACCTGTCCAATGTAACGGGTAAGTGGATAACGGTTGAAGATGCAGTTGAGCCCCGGTATTGGACCAGGCACTTGCGCCAGACCGTGCGGTTCCTGGATGGAATAACGATATTGTTACATGAGTCTACTACACCGTCGGTATTCATAGAAATTGGTCCGGGAAAAGCTCTGAGCACTTTTGTGAGACAGCATAAGGACAGGAAAAACAGGGCGGCCCAGGTGGTGAACCTGGTGAGACATCCGCAGGAAGACATTTCCGATGATAAATACTTGCTGGACAAAGTCGGGCAGTTATGGCTTTATGGTATAACGCCCGATTGGAAGGCTTTTCATTCGGGGGAGAAAAGGAAGCGTATTCCCCTGCCTACCTATCCATTTCAAAGAGTGGAATTCCAACTGGGCGGCAATTTCATGGATATTGCCAGCGGGTTTCGTGGATTTGAGATGGGATTTGAACGTGGGGAAATGACGGCTGAAAGTGAAGCAGACCTAACCGGGATTTCTCTCCCGGAGTCGGCTCAACGCCCGGAAATAAGCACAGTGTATGTCCCTCACAGGAATAAAACAGAACAAACCCTGGCCCGTATATGGGAAAACTTCTTTGGAATTGAAAAGATTGGCTGCAATGATGATTTTTTCGAATTAGGGGGAGATTCATTGAAGGCCGTATCCATGGTTGCCAGGATTCAAAAGGAATTGAATGTTCGGATATCGCTGCCGGATTTTTTCCGAACGGCAACTATCGGTGAGTTGGCCGCGTATATCGGGAAGGCTTCGTACGAGCAGTTTCAATCCATCGATAGTGTGGAAGAAAAAGAATACTACGGCGTCTCTTCTGCGCAAAAACGCTTGTTCATTTTGCAGCAGATGGATCCGGGGAATACCAACTATAACCTACCCCAGGTGGTGATACTGGAAGGAGAACTGAATCCGGGAAGTTTGGGACCGATTTTCAAAAAATTGATCCAGCGGCATGAAAGCCTGCGCACCTCCTTTGTAATGATAAACGAGGAACCGGTCCAGAAAATACATAAAAATGTGGAATTAGAAATCGAATATTATGATTTAGCCACAGGGGACACAGAGGAGATAATTCATCATTTTATCCGCGCTTTTGACCTGGCGAAAGCGCCATTAATGCGGGTGGGAATGATAAAAGAAGCGGAAACCCGCTATATCCTTGCCGTGGACATCCATCATATTGTTGCGGATGGCGTCTCACTGGAGTTGTTAATAAAGGAGTTCAAAGCACTTTATATCGGTAAAGAACTAGCGCCGCTGCGGGTACAGTACAAAGATTATGCCTGGTGGCAAAATTGTGAAGAGCAGAAGGAAGCTATCCGACAACAGGAAGCATACTGGTTGGAGCAGTTTAACAGTGAAATCCCGGTATTGGAATTACCTACGGATTTCTCCAGGCCAGCGCTACAGAGTTTTGAGGGGTATTCACTGGGTTTTGAAATCGCGGCGCCGGAAGTGAAGGGTTTAAAAAAATTGGCAGCGCAGGAAGGTGTCACATTGTACATGGTATTACTGTCTGTCATTACTATTTTCTTAGCTAAATTGTCCAACCAGGAGGATATCATTGTCGGGACGCCATTAGCGGGTCGCCGTCATGCAGACCTTGAACGTATCATTGGAATGTTTGTCAATACCCTGCCAATAAGAAATTTCCCGGTGGGAGAAAAACGGTTTAAGGATTTCCTCGGAGAGGTAAAGGCAAGGACATTGCCAGCTTTCGAGAACCAGGATTATCAATTTGAGGATATGGTAGAGCAGGTATTGGTAACCCGGGATGTAAGCCGTAATCCGCTGTTTGATGTGGTATTTGTGCTGCAAAACCTGGAGGTACAGCCGGGGATTAATCCCGATATAAATATCCCTGGATTGATGGTAAAACCTTTTGATAGTAAGCTTTTGAC
>JAUPLE010000429.1 GCA_030837085.1 Acidobacteriota bacterium
CTTCCGATCTCTGCCTCAGTTGTCTGATTCGTTCATTCATATCTTAATTCCTTTTTCTGTGTGTTCTGTGTGTTCTGTGGGCCTCTTTATTTCATATTACATTTAATCCATATGTCTCAAATAACTTCTTGACTTCCTTAGTGTGTACTGGGGACGGGGGTGTCACCCCCTCCATTTCATAATCCAAATTCAAGCGCCGGTATTTGTGCTGCGCGGTTTCGTGGTACGGTAATACATTAATATCATGGATACCCTTTAACGAGGACACAAAAGCAGCCACCGCGGTTACATTTTCGTTGGTATCGGTGATACCAGGTATCAAGGGGAAACGGATGATTACTCTTTTGCCCTTTTTGGAAAGAGTTTCCAGGTTTTGCAGGGCGTATTTGTTAGAGGAGCCGGTAAATTTTTTATGCCCGGCATCATCAATTATTTTCAGGTCATATAGAAAAAGGTCCGCCTTAGCCGCCAGGGAATCGAATACCTGTGGGGATACGCAGCCCGTGGTGTCCAGGGCAATATGGATATCTTTTTGTCTGCATTTATCCATTAAAGCATCGAGGAATTCGGGTTGCATCAGGGGTTCGCCGCCGGAGAAAGTGACGCCGCCGCCGGATTCGTCATAAAAGATAGTCTCCTTTTCGATTTCCTTCATCACCTGTTCGGCGGTCATTGTTTCCCCGACTCCATCGGAAGTCCCCGGGTTAAGACTCTCCGGGTTATGACACCACTTGCACCTCAAGGGACAGCCTTTTAGAAATATTGTGGTACGAATACCGGGGCCGTCGTGGAGGGCAAAGCGTTGGATGTTAAAAAGCATTCCTTCTAGCATGAGTTTGTGGCCTCACTACTTCATTTAATTATATTTTTCATTCATCTGATATATCAGATGCCGAAGATAAAGTCAACATCTTTTTTTATTTTTACTCTTTTTTTGCATTGAAAAAAAAATAAAAAAATGGTATTTTACAGGTATAATTTTTTGTGAGCGGTAAATAACATGTACCTGGTTGAAAAGATAGGACAATTGATTTTGATAACGCTTGAAGGTTCGGTTAAAGAGGAGGAAGTAGTATCGATCAAAAAAGAATTAAAGGAAATCGCCGCTAAAGAACGCACTGAGCATGAAGAATTGGTGGTGAGTTTAAGCATAAATCCGACGGCAGGAGATGAAAGAAGCCCGGAAATGCAAAGGGTAATTCTTGAAATCGTCGAATCCTGCAAAGAGTGTGAATTCCGCCTTTATTCCTACCAATATTGATCTCCGCATTTATATTTGAATAACTTGAATAACAATGAAAATAATCAATAAGCTTATTGTTTTTGCCCTGGTTATATTGGGATTTGCGTTTCGAACATGGGCCGATGAAGCGGCAAAAAACAAATACTTCTTACTGGGAAACGGTTTGCGGGTATATTTAGAAGTGAATGATAAAATTCCCCTGGTGAATATTGCCGCTGCGGTGAATGTGGGTTCCAAAGATGAGGAAAAAGAATTCAGCGGCCTGGTTCACTTGTTGGAGCACCTGGTTCTTTTTGGGGGCTCGCACTCTGCCACCGCCGCCGAATTGACGGATAGAATCAGGAAAAACGGCATCTATTTCAACGCCCACACCGGTTTCGATGTGATGACCGTCGAAATATCGGTCCCTAGTGAATACACCCCGGCGGCATTTGCACTTCTCCAGGAAAAACTATTCAACCTGGCGCTGTCCCAGGAGGACTTGGCAAAAGAAAAAAAAGTGATCCTGGAAGAACTCTCCCAACAAAAGGATGAACCGGAGTCACTAGGCATAAAGCTTGCCCTAAGGGAACTTTTCAAGGGGCATCCCTATGAAAAACCGGTAGGTGGGGAGAGCGCTTCCATCGAAAAGGCCACCCTGGAATCCCTGGAGGGATTTTATAAAAAATATCTAATCCCAGCCAATTGCGCACTCTCCGTGGTAGGGAATTTTAAAATCGAAACCGTAGAAGAAACGATCAAACAGGGTATTGGGACCGTTACGAATCCTGCGAATGCATCCATTCCTCAATCCAAGGAAGTTTTCCCCATGGTTTCTTCTCTCAAGAAAACCGTTGAAATCCAGGAGGAATTGGATATAACGCAAGCTCATCTTTTTATAGGATTCATTGCGCCGGGCCTCAACCAGGAGGGCAAATTACCCATGGATGTATTGACCCGCATCCTGGGCAAAGGGGTGAACCCGATGTTGTACTACGCATTTAAGAGTCGCGGACGGCCGGTGGACAGCCTGGACATCCAATATTTCACTATGAATTACGGGGGTGCTGTCCTGGTCCACCTAACCCTGACAGCCAAAAAAATTCCCCTCGCCAGGCTCCAACTGGTCGCTTTCCTAAGGGAACTAAAATTCTACAGGTTCTCGAAAAATGATTACCTGTACCGCTTAGCCCCCGGCATCACGGATTACCTGGAAACATCTAAAGCATGGATGCAACTGGTTTATCGGCAATTTCTCGAACGGGAATTGGACCTGGCGGTTTCCTATGCCAGGTACATATTATTGCATGAGAATAATCAGCCCAGTCAACAAGAAAAACAAAATCAAGATCAACTAGATTACAGTCAACTATTAAAAACCATCCAATCTTCTGATCTTCAAGATGTAGCCGCGGATTATCTCAGCGGTCGAAAATACGTGATGATCGCCATCGTTCCCGGGAACACGAAGAATAAATAAGGAATAAAAATGAACAGTCGCAGATTACATGGATTAATACAGATATGCGTTGTATTTCTTGGATTAACTTTTTTACCTGGCCGGCCGCTATTTTCTCAAGATAAAGCGGATATGACATCCGTGCAGGGGACCGGGAAAACCTGGAAAAACCAACCGGAACGAGTTCAAGTCGAGAATATGCAAAACAGCGCCCCCTTTTCTTTTATTTTTGACCGGGATACCTCCTCCGGGATTACCGTACTCCGAATCTTTATCGCCGGCGGGAAAAAAGCGGAACCGCCGGATCGTAAAGGCCTGGCCTTTCTTACCACCCGGCTATCCGTGGAAATTCCCGAAACCTCGGATGTGATAAAATTAATGACACAAGGTTCTTCCATTGCCACCGACGTCAATGGGGACTATTCCATTATTACCATTACCTGCCTATCGGAAAACCTGGAAGAGACGCTTAAAATCGTAACCGGGATATTAAGGGCCCCACTCATTTCCTCGCTTAGAATTTCCTATATTAAAAAAGCCATGGAGCTTCAACAAAGAAATGAAGAAGATAGCACGGGGTTGTCCATGGGACGAGAATTTTTTAATGCTTTTTTTGGTAACAGTGGTTACGGGGGGTCCATCTTCGGAACGGCGGCGCCAGGCACCCCGAACTCTCTCAAAGCTATTAAGAAAAAAGATATAGTCGACTTTTATAAAACATTTTTCAATCGCACTCACATAGCCATCGTGGTCTCTTCCGATTTAAGTAGAGCAGAATTGAAACCGATTATAAAAAAGTACTTCCAATTACTGCCAGCTGGAGAGTCGAAGCAAGGGCGAAAGGGAGAAGCAACCGGGGAAATAAACAACGAAAAACGAGACTTCTATTTCAAAAAGGAAAACACCCAGGCCCTGGTTTCCCTGGGGACGCGGCTGCCGGGAATGAGCCCCCGGCATTTTGTTTGCGCCTCTATGCTGGAGAATTTATTGGGAGAGGGTATCGGCTCGAAACTTTGGCCCCTACGGGCAGAATTGAACCTGGCCTACAGTTTAAAAGCAAAAGCAATCCAGATGAAAGACGCCGGGATTTTATGGGCATATTTGAGAACCGATAACTCCAGGAAAGAAAAGGCGTTTGAGGAATTAAAAAAAATCTTGACGGACCTTTATCAAAACGGTGTGAACGATGAAGAATTCGCTGCGACAAAAATTCGCACCCGGGCCCAATTTCTAAGAACGAATGAAACCAAAGAAACGCGAACTTATTACCTGGGACTTTTTGAACAAATCGGCCCGGGGTTCCAATTTTTAGAAGATTTTTTCTCCACTATCGAAACAATAACTCCCGCGGAGTTTAATGTCTATATTAAAGAAGTATTAAACCCGGGGCGACTGGTAAAAATCATTATCGGTCCTGGCGATCAAGAAGGGAACCGTTAATACCGTTTCCATCCGGGTCAAACGCTCTTGCCGCCGGGAGGGAGACATAGAATTGGCTGCCTTTCCCGGGTTCGGATTCGACCCAGACTTTGCCGTTGTGACGGGCGGCGATTTTATTTACAATCGCTAATCCCAGCCCCTCGCCCTGGGTCTCTTCCGGGTTGAGGCGGTGGAAAATTTCAAACACTTTTTTCTGGTGTTCCGGGGCAATACCGATACCGTTGTCTTCGACGCAGTAGAGCACCATATCCCCTTTCCGCTGACCGCTAATACTGATTATACCGGGTCGATCCCGGTCAAGATATTTGAGTGCGTTTCCCAGGAGATTTGAAAACACCTGGTTCAATTCCACATCATTGCCGAAGCACGGCGGGAGATCCCCTATGTTTAAAACCGCACCCGATTCTTTTAAATGAAATTCAAACGCATTATTGATCTCGGAAATAAGCTCTTTCATTTCGACAGTGGCAAAAGTAACGGTGGCATGGCCAACCCGCGAGAGTTTAAGAAGTCCTGCCAGCAGTGCATCCATCTTAGCGGTACTGGAAAGGATATATTTTAAGGAATCGGGAATATCACCTTCAAGGATTATGGCTGCCTTTTCTTTGAATTGCGCCAGGTCCTCATCGGTTTGCAGCAGGGTGGTAAGCTCTTCAATAGAGTAAGCCAGTTCTTTGCTAAAACCCTGGATGTTCACCAGGGGGGAACGGAGGTCATGGGAGGTGACATATACCACTTGTTCCAGTTCCTTGTTTTTATCCGCCAATTCGGACATTAATCGCCGCTGTTCAGCCTCGGCTTCATCTCTCTGCATTTCCCGCAGATGGATCTGTTCCAGCATGTCGTTAAAACCCGTATAAAGGACGCCGATCTCATCTTCACCTGTTTTTCGGACCCGGACGGAATAATCTCCTTTCTCCTTAATATCTCCTGTAACCCTGGCCAGGTTTAGAATCGGTTCGGAAATCACCCTCTGGGCGCGGACTGCCAGTACGTAAGAGAGAACAATTAACACAACCAACGATATCGCCATGGTTTTTAGGTAATTGTTAATCTTTTGATTCAGGATAGTCCTGGAGGCCCTCATATATAATGTGCCCACGCGTCCATTTTTTGTAGAAATGGGACGCCAAAGATGGAGATAACTTCCTTTAAATTCAATAAATTCCTCGTTATGCAGTTTAGGAGTTTCAATAGGGGGACTACCTACTCTTTCATATTGGCCAAATTTCTTTCCGGCAACATCATAGATGATGGCATTTTCTATAGTAGCCTGGATAATCAGTTTGTCCGTCTCATCGGTGACTTCGCTCTCAAAGCCCGATCCGAAAGAAAGCGGCGTGCTGCAAGCGTCTGCCAGGAAATCAGCGGTGGTTTTGGTGGAGTTGATCAGATCATTTTCAAAGGTCTTAATATTCATAGTAACCATAACGGTAAATCCGAGCCCCACCACGGATAATGTGACAATCAACACGATAACAACTAATTTGTTTCTAATTGAAAGGTTTTGAAAAAATTTCATCGGCATCGCTCCCTGATCCATACCTTACTCCACCATTCATATAATGGAAACGTGATCTTTTCATAATCATTCTTTAACAGGAGTTACCTTCTTCCCCCATTCAATTAACTGATAATTGACGTCCAAAGTGGCTGATTTCAAGCTAATTGGATTGATTTCATACCTGGTCCTGTTATTTTCGATATAAAGATTAATATAGATTCCCTTTTTAGCAAAGCCTTCCGTATCGGCGATAGTTAGAATCGGCTTTCCCCGGACCGCCTCGACGATTTCCGGGAGTCTCTTTCTCATCGAGCGTGAGACGAACAGGATGTGACAGTCCGCGATCTCTTCTACTTCTGAAATATAGTGGATTTCCACTCTCTTATCTTGTATTTTTTGAGTTTCATAAAGGGAGGTCAACCAGTCGCCAGTCGAATTTTTACCTTTCCTGGGTTTAACGAATGGGTTTTCACCGATAACAGTAATAATAAACGGTTTGCTTTTAGCATTTATATCCTGGTCAGGCGGCCATTCAATGTACTTGGAAACCAATTCCAGGAAAGCGGCTTTAACTGCATATTCATCGAAAGTATTTTCTGGAAACGCTGAGGCGACCGGCATTGACGCCGCGATAAAAAATAATATAAATGTCGCCGTCGTTTTCATGTTACGTTTTACCTCAATACTTCCCGGATGCTTTTAAGCAAATCGGCTAAAGAATAGGGTTTCTGCAAGAAAGGGAATCCTTTCTCATTAACGTCGGACCAGCGGGATTTTTTGTCTGCATAGCCGCTGGTAAGTAGTATTTTTATCCCGGGTTTTATGGTCTGGAGTTCCTCGATCAGTTCAATCCCCGTCTTATCCGCCAGGACAATATCACTGAAGGCCAATGAGAAATCTTCAGCGGCTTTTTTAAATATTTCCAGCGCTTCCCGGGCCGTCACTGCGTCTACCACGTCATAGCCATAGTCACGGAGCGCCTTAGCGGTAATTTTTCTTACCCCTTCTTCGTCTTCGATAAAGAGTATTTTCTCCCGGTTTCCCCGGAGATCCTTTAACGATAATTTTTCTTCCACACTCTCGCCGCTGCTGCTGACGGCTAAAGGAAAATATATATTAAAGGTCGTTCCTTTTCCCGGTTCGCTGTAAACGTTAACCCAACCGTTATGCTGCTTAATAATTCCGTAAACCACGGATAATCCAAGGCCCGTGCCCACTTTTTTGGTAGTAAAAAACGGTTCGAAAATATGCTGTATAGTCTCTTTATCCATACCTTCCCCGGTGTCGGTAATGGTGAGGCAGACAAAGGGACCGGGGCGTGAATCCGGGATCAGACTGGAATAATGTTCATCGATGAGTTTATTCTCGGTTTTGATGATTAGTTCGCCGCTTTTTGGCATGGCTTCGCTGGCATTAACGGCGAGGTTTAAGATGATTTGTTCAACCTGGCCGGGGTCTGCCCTGCTCAACCAGAGATCGGGCGCCGGTTCGCAAATTAAGGTGATATTCTCCCCGATGATACGTTTCAACATTTTCTCAATACCCATTACCACCTGATTTATGTCCAACAATTTGGGTTTGAGCATTTGTTTACGGCTGAAAGCCAGGAGCTGCTGCGTCAATGAAGCCGCTCGTTCACCGGCTTTTTTTATTTCTTTGATGCCTTCCCGGAAAGGATTCTCCTGGTCCATTTTTACCAGCATAAGTTCTGAGTACCCGAGGATGGCGGTCAGGAGATTGTTAAAGTCATGGGCCACACCACCTGCCAGTTTGCCGATGGCTTCCATTTTATGAGCCTGGCGCAGTTGATCTTCCAGGTGTTTCCGTTCGGTAATATCCCTTGAAATGGAGAGGACCGCGGGTTTCCCATCCAGGTCGATTAGGTGTGAGTTAATTTCGACGGGGATTTTTTTCCCGGCTTTGGTTACATGAAGGATTTCATACAGGACATGTTTCTGGCTCATTAATGTTTGCTGGATGGCATGGATATCGATATCGCCATCAGGGGCTTCGATATTCTCCGGCGTCATGCGAAACATTTCTTCCCTGGTATAACCCAGCCGTTGGCAGGCAATATCATTCGCTTCTACAAAATTGCGCGGTTGGTCATTTTCTATCTCATGGACAAGAATAGCATCAGTGCCGCTGTTAAACAGCATACGGAAACGGTTCTCACTTTCCCGGAGTCTCTTTTCCATTTCAGCCAATTTTTTTTCAGTCATTAATTGGTTGATTACCTGGTCCATGACCTGCGGAAGGACATCCAGGAAACCCTTATCCTTTACCAGGTAGTCCCTGGCCCCCATTTTCATCATTTCGACGGCGATTCGTTCGTCGCCGTTGCCGGTCATAATGACAAAAGGAAGATCATACCCCATGGTTTTCAGGTGGTCGATGACTTCGCCGCCGGTCATATCCCTGAGTCTGAAATCCAGTAAAAGTAATAGATTAGGGTCTTTCATGGCATGTGCTACGGCATTTTTCCCGGAAGTCGCCTGGGTCACTTTAAAATTATTCCTTTCCAGTTTATTTTGAATGAGGTGGCGCAGTCCTTCATCATCTTCCACCACAAGGATGGCCGGTAAATCATGATTTTTCATTTGCAGTTCATTCATTTTTCGAATTTCCGTTAATCCCAGGCACCTCCACTACCATAAGAAAAAGCCCCAATTTTTTTATCACATCGACGAATTTTTCATAATCCACGGGTTTGGTAATATAGCTGCTGCATCCCAATTGGTGGCAATTTTCAACTTCCCGTGGGTCATCAGTGGTGGTGAGAATAATAGTGGGGATTTTTCGTAATTCCGGGTCGGCTTTAATAGTTCGCAGCACCTCAACGCCATCCACTTTGGGCATACGGATATCCAGCAGCAGGAGATAGGATACTCCACCCATGCGATGCGGCGCATTTTCTTTCTTAAAGAAAAAGTCCAGCAGTTCTTGTCCGTCTTTAAAATGGAGGATGGTATTGGATATACCGGCGCGTATGATATTCTTGCGTATCAACGCCGCATGCCCCATATCGTCTTCCGCAATAAGGATGGTCACTTCATTTTTCATTGTATATCCTCTCATGTTCATAAATAACCAGGGTACTTTTCAATTCAGAGGAATTTTTGCACAATTACTATTCTAATGAAAATCGAATAGAATGTCAACCCCCATGGCGTATCAAGTCGTCCCCATAGTACGGGACCCCGCTTACATGGACATTGTAGGAATTTTAAATTAATGATAGTGGAAACTAACTTACAAGCTTTGAGGCTAATTCTACAAAAACTGCCGCGGAGAATACCGCGGCCCCTTCGGGGAATAATTAAAACCGCAAATCAAAGGTTAACCGCAAACTCCTGGGAATCTGCAACTCCACGGCATCCCGCGACCCACCGGAAAAAACATACTCGGACAACTCGCCGCCAATATCCA
Organism: Acidobacteriota bacterium; assembly: GCA_030837085.1. Classification (GTDB taxonomy): domain Bacteria; phylum Acidobacteriota; class Aminicenantia; order UBA2199; family UBA2199; genus JAKAGC01. The sequence continues at coordinate 9,055 of JAUPLE010000429.1, forward strand.
GGAGATTGAAAAAGGTCAAGCTTATCACGGCATCCTTGTTCAATAACTTAAAATTGTAATTCAACCGCACACTGACATCCCCAATATAATCCTCCCGGGGCCCTCCTTTAACTCCTTTCTCATTCTCGGCTTTTATGGTCTGATAGTAAAGCACCCACTGGTTATGCCCGTAAAAACTATTGATAAAAGCAAAGGGATCGCCGTCACGATACTTAAGACTAACTCCCAATGTTAATTTCCGCGTCAAATTGAGACTGAAATAGGTCTTGGCCACAAACCCACGATCGCCATCCACCCTACCAAAACCATTAATCCAGGAATTGGGATCGGCCTGGTTTTCATCCAATAATCCAATATCATTGGAACCGGGACCATTCCCAAATACAGTATCCCCCATCCCCATATGCGCCATAAACGAAAACGAGAGAAACCACTTATCCTTTTTTCCTCCCTCTACATTAATAAGGAATTGCGCATAAAAGGGGTCTTTCTCCAGGTAATTGTTGGTAAGGTAGTAGTTTTTAAAGGGTCGATCAAAGAAAAAGAGGTTATGCTCATCATGCGACTCGAAAAATCCATAATCCCGGTAATCATCGAAACTAACCCGCAAATTATTTTTTATACGTTTGTAAAGGGCCTTGATATTTAAAACGTACCGCTTTGATAGAGGAGTTGAAAAATGCACCAGGAGTCTTTGTTTGAGGGGTGCTGACACATCTTTATCAAGGAAATGGTATCGCCCACCGGTATATCCATATATCCCGGTTTCCTCGCCGGGCTGATAGGTTTTGTCGCTATTGGTATCCTGCCAACGGTAAAGAGTTCCATATGCTCCCTGGGTTTCCAGGAAAGAGTTGATATTCTCCCGGAGATCGTATGGGGTTTGTCCGTAAGCAACCAGCACCCTGGTCTTTTTATTTTTAAACAACATTACGCCCACATCAAAGCCAGGACTTAAAAAGTCCAGGTCGTTGGCGGTATTATTAAAGGCCAGGCGATTATACTGGAATAATAGTTTGGCCATCAAGGAAACATTAGCGGAAATATCCCAGGTCATATGAAATCCCACCCTGGCGTCGGCGTTACTGTTTTTATAATTCTTCCCCGCGTTCCAGACCGCCTCCAGGTAAGGTTCCCCAGCAGAGGTGACGGAATTGTAATCATGGATTTTTTCTTTACCGCTTAATTGAGCATAGCGTGCGTCGGCAAAGAAATCGGCCCTGGCCTCCCGGCCCAACAAAGAGAACTGAAAGGGGATGCTGAGATTTGCATTCAATGTGGTGGCGGAAAAGGTTCCCAGTTTGTTAAAGGTATAAAAGGGAAGGAAACTATCGCCATCGGTATCTACCAGGTCTTTGGAAAAGTTCTTTACATAGGGCGCCGCCTGCTCGTTTTCATGGAGCAGCGATATTTTTAAATCCAAGCTTTTCTTTTTTAAATGCCCCCCGGCCATAAAAGAATATCGTTTCCTGTCCGTGGTTTCCTGGGGGTAGGCGGCGATTTCAGCGCCCTGGTGTGACCGGTCCAGGAGGTTGAATACTCCGAAGAGTTCATAAAACCCCCGCGTTAACTCTTTGCGAAACCGGCTGTGCAGCAGCAATAATTTCCCGTCTTCCCGGAAAGTGGTATCGAATCGGTTGAAATCGTTGAACTGCCGTTTCATATCGTAATAATTCGCTGAAAACGTCAGCCGGGAGCCGGATTTTTCGAAATGTTTGGCCCATTGGTAATCGATAAAATAGTTGCTGTTTATTTTCCGGCGTTCGTTATAGAGGCGCTCGGCCCGTTCGCTGGGGTGGGAAGGCTGGATCATGAATTTCATCCAATAGCCGCCCAGGTCGCTGTAGACAGTGGAAAGTGTTAACCGGGAAAAACTGTCCCTGGGCATTTCGGAAATGAAATTCATTCCATAATCTTTGTAAAGTGGGGATTCTCCCTGTAAACGAAAGGCGCTTACCGTGGAAAATGGCAGGATCACGGCGGGCGAACCGTCATTTAACGCCGAGTTTAAGTTGAATCCGTTGTAAAACCAGTTGAAATTGGTAAAGGAATCGCCCTCGAAATAGACCCTGGGGTTATCGATAAGGGAGAATCCGTTGTTTTCCTCGATCAATGAGGTGACGTCCGGCGCGTAATTCTCGATGATAAAAGGGAAGAAATTACCGCCGGGCATCCGGTTTATTAATGAGTAATCGAAAACAAACGCACCGGGCCAATCGGCAGCGGAATCGTCTTGTGAAAAGCCGTTGGCTGTTGCTAAAATAACGCATATAAAAAAAATAAACTTAATGGTTTTCATTTTTTGTCCTTATCAAAAATTTTTGGGGGTCCAGGGACCTTTTTATAAAAAGGTCCCTGGCCGCCGGGGGCAAACGTAATATTGTATCCCTGGCTAAAAAACATAACTCAAACTAAGGCCCACCTGGTGGGTATTGGCCACAGGGAAAACATTTAATTTACCCAGGCGGTTCCGGGTTTTCACCACATACTTCCCGATGGCATATCCCAGCACTGCGCCCAGGAATACATCCGATAACCAATGAGTATCTTCGGTTACGCGGGACAGGCCGCACGCCGTAGCCAATGAATAGCACAATATCGGCACCCAGACGGTTTTTTTATACATTTCGGCAATGACCGTGGCAGTGCCGAAGATAGTAATAGTATGACCGGAGGGAAAAGCGTCGTACCGGGCCAATTGGCCATCTTTGTACCGGTTGAAGAATCCCTTCAACCAATGCCACTCATCTTTGCCGCTGCCTGTACCATCGTTCCAGGAAGGCCGCTGCCGGCCGGTCAGATGTTTGCCCAACTGCACCGCGATGCCCGTATGGATAAAGGTCATGAGTGTTAAACGGGCGGTCTCTTTGGCTTTCTTATCTTTGAAAATAAGACCGCCCAGATAAAAAGCCCCGGCCGCGCCCAGGGTCCATTGACCCAGTCCCAGGTTGGTTATCTTGGGGCTTACGTCATCGACCCATTGATGCTTGCCCTGGTACTCCTTGAATTCCCTATAAATCTTCTCATCATTGGCGATCAGGACGCCGGTCACCAACACCACACCGCCCCATAAGGCAATATCTTTCCCTCTCATGCGGAAAGGAGACGAGAGGATACGACCTTCATCTTGCCAAAGGCTCTTAAAAAAGGGGGTGTTTGCTTGATTTTCAACCTTTTCCGCCCCTTCCTTTTTTTCTTCGTTTTTTCCTGTCTTTACCGCTTCTTCAGCCGCCAGCGGATAATACAAAAACAACGTTATCAATACAGAAATCAAAAATTTCTTTGTCATTTTCTTCCTCGTATGCTCTGAATGAGGTTATAATATTATAATAGATATACAAAAGTCAAATAATAAATCAAGAGATTTGAACGATCCTTTCACGGCAATTTTTAGACAGGCAAGAGACGCAAAATGGATAATTATTCTTAAACCAATGAATCTCTATATTCCCCGCCGCCAATACCCCGGAAATCGATTTCAAAGGAACCATCAGGAAACTTTTATTCAAATGGATACCGATCTCCTCTGGCTTCAAAAATTCAAAGAGTTTCTGTTGGCCGCTAATATGCCAGCCGCAGTAACCGGGGCTATACGGCAACACCCGCATGGAATCATCCACCTGTCCCCGTCCCCCTGAAGAAAGAAGATCTAAATAAACTTCTTGCGCCGCGTTAGCGCCTTTGTCCGTACTGTAAGAGGACACAGCATCCAACATATAGCCCAGGGCGAAGTTGTGCGCATTGAGCAGTTCCTCGATTTCAAGGCAGACCTTTGGGCCTAATGTGAATGCAAACAACGCAAGATGCGAAGCCCTGGGGAATATTTTTTCCAGGGGCGTATCAGGTTCATTCCGGCCATTGCCTTTAAATACTTCGGCAAATTGCTCGATGGTAATATCGGCCATGATGAGGGTGGGCGCCGATAGTTTCAAAAAAAGCTCTTCCGCGGAATGATAAAGAGATGTAACTCGCCAGGGAGGCGGCGCAGCAGGTGGAGGCGGCATACCTTGCATTTTTAAGACGCCGGCGGCGTCGGGTTTGATTTTGTCAATTGGAATGTTGATTATTTTTTTCAATGCTGCCTCCGGCGGCCAAGCCCCTTTTTGAAAAAAGGGGCCTGGACCACCAAAAACTTTTGGTCAATTACAATCCGGCAACTTTTCCA
>JAUPLE010000043.1 GCA_030837085.1 Acidobacteriota bacterium
CGGCGTGACGTTAATCCCTGGAGCGCCCTGCGAGCCGAATTTTCGAGGAAATAAGTAACTTCTTGACTTCTCTTTTCCATTCTTCTATACTTCGATTAATCCTCTCAATATAGGAGATTAAATATACATTAAAAAAGAGAAGGAGGTTCTCACATGAAAGTGTTTCGTATGAAAGCAATCATCGCAGGAATCGTTATCTTCCTGCTGCCGTTGGTAGTATCGGCCCAATTATTTATTTTGCAGGATCCACCGTCCTCGAAGCCGAAACTTACCTTTAAGTATTTCCGGCCCCATTTCAAAGAAGCTGAAGGCTCATTAACTTTTCTATCCGGCCTCTACGAATTACACATTAGCATCCCGGTAAATGCAAAACTAAATGTCGTAGGGTCTGTACCTTTTATGGAATACGGTTGGAAAAGTAGTTACTATGATGATGAAGGTGAGAGCGCTTTTGGGGATATTTTCATCGGCTTGCAGTACCTGTTGAAAAAGACTGACCGCCAGGCAACTGCTGTTTGCTTTGGCGTCTATGTACCCACGGCCCCGGAAGAAAAGGAAGGCCCTGTTATATTGGGACTGGCAACTAATTATTATAAACTTCCCCAATATTTCCCCAATGTATTAACGATTTATGGAGATATATCTCACCATATATTCACAGCCAATGGTCTGCTGCTCAACGTTGAACTGGGGCCGTATTTTATGATTCCTACCAAAGGCGGGGGCGACTCGGAATTATTTATCCATTATGGCCTTTCCGGCGGTTACCGGGTAAACCCGGTTGATTTCAATGTGGAGATTGCCGGTGTTGGTATTCTTACTGAAGAGGCGGATGCGTTTGGGGATCGTTTTATGAATATGTTGGGATTTGGCGTCCAATGGAACCGCGGCTGGATTAGACCGGGGATATTTTACCAACTTTATCTCAAAAAAAGCATGAGTGATTCTATTAGCGGCGTTATCGGGATTAAGTTGGAAATCGATCTGAAAAAGTAGGGGTTTGCGAATCAACCCCCTACTTTAATTCCCTAATATTTTGCGTATTGCTGCCGCCAGTTCCTTAGGCAATATGGGCTTCATTAAAAATGCATCGATTCCATACATTTTATAATTGTCTTCACTAATGGCGTCGCTGAAACCGGTGCATAAAATAACCGGGAAATTCGGCCTTATCTTCTTGATCTCCCTGCTCAATTGAACCCCTGTCATATGGGGCATGGTCTGATCGGCAACCACCAGGTCGAATTTCCCCGGATCCGCCCGGAAAGCCTCCAGCGCTTCGATGCCGCCGGTTTTCATTATCACATGATAGCCCAGTTCTTCCAGGACCTCCTTGCTCAATTCGGCGATAAAAGGTTCATCATCTACCACCAGGACGGTCTCATTGCCCCCCCGCACCACTTCTTCAATCTGCCCGGTGGTGTCTTCCACTCGCTTATCACGGGCACAAGGCAGGAAAACATGGACAGTGGTCCCTTTTCCCGGGCTGGAATAAACGGTAATATCCCCACCGCAGCTTTTGATAATACCATGAACCACGGATAGCCCCATCCCGGTGCCTTCACCTTCTTTTTTGGTGGTAAAATAAGGTTCGAAAATCCGACTCAAAACTTCCGGCGTCATTCCGTGACCGGTATCGCTGACAGTCAAATGCTGGTAACGGCCGGGTTCCAGGTTTTTGCCGTTGGTGTCAGTAGGTTCCAGGTCCACTTCTTTTAAACTTACACTGAGAATTCCCCCCTCCTCCCTCATGGCATGGGCGGCATTTGTACAAAGGTTCATGACGATCCGGTGTATCTCGGATTTATTTGCTATCACCGGGTAAGTTGAGCCTGAAATATCTTGATATATCTCTATTGTGGTAGGGAGCGTCGATCTTAAAAGCGTCAACAGTTCCTCCACCACTTCGTTGAGCCGAATGGGTCTTCTTTCCCCCTCCCCTTTGCGACTGAAAGCAAGGATTTGTTTCACCATCTCCTTTGCCCGGTTAGCGGAGGAAAGTACCCGCTCAAGATTAAATTTCACGTTGTTTTCTTCTGTGGCATGTTCGAGGGTCAATTCCGTGTACCCGATTACAGCGCTTAGAATGTTGTTGAAATCATGGGCAATCCCCCCGGCCAATGTACCGATGGACTCCATTTTTTGCGCCTGGCGAAGTTGGTTTTCCAGTTTTTGCCGTTCTTCTTCTACTTTCCTGCGTTCGGTGATATCCGAAACGAAATTCAATGTTGCCGGTCTTCCCTCCCATTGAATAAGGACGGGTTTAATTTCTACCCACTTTACCTGCCCATCTTTACTTATTACCCGGAAAGGATAATATTCCTGGAACAGCGATGCCTTTGGCAACCAGGCCTGCCACCACACCGCGCACATAATTGGCCCAGCGTGGGCTAGCGACTGGGGTGATAGCTTGAGTTAAATCAATCAGATGAGATCGTTGTTAATCTCCCTTCTTGTTGTGGCTTCCAGTAGCAACAAATAAG
>JAUPLE010000430.1 GCA_030837085.1 Acidobacteriota bacterium
GGGGACTCAATACGATTACCATATTCGGATGTATCTGGCTGCAAACTCTCATTTTCCTTACGGTTATACTGGAGGAAGACGATTCGCTCCTTAAAAAAATTGCCTTATTCCTGGAGGACTTGTCTTCTGTTTTGATCGTAGTCGTGCCATTGTTCTTCCTGGATTACTCGGATACCCGGATTCTAATTCGAAATGCCGTCATTCTTACCGTCGAATTCATCTTGCTGGTTATTTTTCATTTATACCTGGTTAAGCGCTATACCGAAGGCCTGGATGCGATTCGTGAAAGTAAAAAGGAATCTTTTCCCGGTATATCATTTAATGGGATTCTTACCGGTCTTTTCCCGCTTCTTATTTATCTCTATATCTATCGTTTCCCCTGGTCGGGTTATGCTGTCACAGCGGCGGCCGCGGCGCTGCTCTTCCTGCGCAAGCGTTTCCAGTTGAATGGATTGGGAATCGGGATTTGCTGCCTTATGGTAGGGACGCATTTAATCGCCTGGCGCCGGTTATTTGAATTACAGGACGTGGCAATGCTTGAAAAAGCGATTTATGGGATTCCTTTCTTTTTCATCTCCTATGCTGTCTTGAGAACTTCTTATGTGGATGCCTTCAAAAAACACATTACTTTCCCGGCGATACATCTATTCACTCTCCACCTGGTTGTTTATACTTATTTTCTATGTAAACCTTCATTGCCTTTTATTCCCGGTGTACTGTGGCTCATCCTGTCCGTCGTATACCTGGAAAGTTCCCTTGCGGTCAGCCGGGCATGGGAGGGATTGGACCCCCAGGTTGTTAAAAATAAAGGCGCTTCGGACAAACTTCTTATGTTCTGGGCTTATCTTTTCCTGCCCATGTTCCTGGTCAGGCATATCCTGGTCCACCTTCAATCGGAAATATATATCCTGGGTTTTAAGATGCGGTTATTAATCGAATTATTTGCCCTGGGCGTGGGGGTATACTGGGCGACAACGAAAAAAAACGGCGGCAAAAAACAAGAAGGTCAATCTTCCTATCTTCAACCGCTGATGTGGGAAGCTGTGCTGGGATTCTTCGTGTTTACCGTGTACCAGGAAGTCTCAGCCAACTGGATGCCGTTGGTATGGATCATGGCTTCATTTGCCCTGATGGGCCTGGGGTATATTAAGACGCTGGACGTATCGCGGTTTCGTTTTTATTCCCTTATTTTTTATTGGCTGGCCGCGTTTCATATTACATTTATCTCCAGTTCGCTGCCGACGCCTTCAGAGGTATTATTCGAACAGGCATGGGTGAAAGGACTCCTGGGCATATTCTTATTGCTTGGGTTTATCATTTTCTTTTATAAGAAATCTCCATTGGAGGGTATTACCTTCCCGGGTAGGCTTGAGAAAATCGTTAAATGGATCATGGCTATCCGGGAGAAAAAGAACCGCTGGATTTATTACCCTTATTTCCTGTGTATTGCCTTGTTTTTATTCTGGACCTTCAGCAGTTCTTTGTTGACCCTGCTCTGGGTGATTGAAGCCTTCGGGATATTTATATTGGGTATGATCCTGAAAGACAGCCAGTTCCGTTATGTGTCGTTAACCGGGTTAAGTGGGTGCTTGATCCGGTTGATTTTTTATGACCTGGGAAGGTCCGACACAATAACGCGGGCATTGGTTTTCCTTGGCGTGGGTATTTTAATGATTATAATGAATTCGTTGTATAATAAATTCAGGGATAGGTTTTAAAATGAATAAGATTCGTATTATTGCCTTTGTATTGATTTTGGTTACAGGTATTGGGCTTATCATTTTATTAGCGGGGAAAAAGATCGGGACGCCGTTGAAGGCGACGATGGCCCCGGCGTTTGAGAACCTGGGAAGGCCCGTCGATACGGTTAACCGGGCGCTTACCCGGGTAATGCCTATAAATTCGCTGGATGAAATGAAATTTGGCGAGGCGATTGCCTTGCGGTATCAGAAAAATCCGGATCTCTACGATGAAGGGGAGTCATATCTTAATTTGCTTATTCCTCAACTGGCGAAATTTGCCGTTAAACCATTCCAATACAGGGTATTTTTGATTGGGGAGCAAAATTGGGGGCCCAATGCGTATGCGTTACCCGGCGGGATTATCCTGGTAACGCGGTCCTTTTTGGGGATTTTAAAAAGCGAAGCCGAGATTGCGGCTATCCTGGCGCACGAGATGGGGCATATCGAGCGGTCGCATTGTTTAAACTCGATACGGTTTCAATTGGCTGCTGAGAAGATCGATGCCGCGCCGCTGGGAGAGCTTGCGGATTTTTGCGTGAATTTCTTTATTTCTCATGCGTTCAGTAAGACCGAGGAGAACGAAGCGGATGACTATGCTTTTCAACTCCTGCTCAATACGAATTATGATCCCTATGCCATGGCAGATGCCTTTTCCCTTTTAATAAAACATATCGAGGCGAAGCATACTTCGCGTGCCAATGTTTTTTCCGAGTATTTAATGACACATCCGTATCTTGATTTGCGGGAAGCAAAGTATCGGGAGGAAGCCCGCCAATGGTGGGAGAATCATGACGGTGAAACAAGAACTCGTGGGGTAAATCCCTTTGCCCGGGTTCCCTAAACCGCGGCAAACCTATTTATCACACGTTGTTCTGTGTGTTCTGTGTGTTCTGTGGGCCCAGGATATCCATGGAAATTTTTTTGTAAATGATTTCAGGCGCATTCTTGTCCTGGGCCAACATTTCCCGGATGCGGGCAAACTCAGCCAACATGTTTTCTCTTACCGCCGGATCGGTCAGGATGCGGCGCATTTCTTTGACGATGTTTTGCGCCGTGAAATGATGCTGGATCAATTCCTTTATGACTTCTTTCCGGGCCAGGATATTGACGATGGAATATAAATCGATCTTCACAAATGGTTTGCCCAGCAAATAGGAAAGCCGGTTGACGCGGTAACCGGCCACGAAAGGGGTGTCCAGCATGGCAATTTCCAGGTTGGAGGTGCCGCAGGTGGTTAATACGATATCCGAGGCATGGATCAAATCATATCCCTGCTCCTGGGGGATAATTGTCACGTCCAGGGGATTTTTTTTAAGAAATGCGGCGATCGTTTCTTGCTCGATGCCCCCGGCCTTTAACAGGAACAATTTGATGTTGAATTCCTTCTTTAATAATTCCATGGCCTTCAACATTTCGGGCAGCAGGAAATGAACCTCGGAGCGCCGGCTGCCGGGAAGGAGCGTCACCATTATCACAGGTTCATACTTTTCATTATTTATGACTCCCATCCTGGCCATCCTGGTCCTGAATTGTTCTCGCGTTACATTTACTTTTATCATGGGCAGCAGGGGGTGGCCGGTATAGGTAAAGGGAATGTCTTCCTTTTCGAAGATAGGAATTTCAAAGGGGAAGATAATAAACATGTGTGAAACATATTTTTTCAGCAGTTTCACCCGTGAGTAGCGCCAGGCCCACACGGTAGGGCTAATGTAATAATAGACCGGAATCCCGGCCTGTTTGAATTTTTTGGCAATGCGGATATTGAAATCCGGGTAATCGATGAGGATGACGGCGTCTGTTTTTCGTTTTAGGGCGGTTTTGACCAGTGTGGACATGCAGCGTTTGAGTTTTGCCAGGCTGGAGATCACCTCGATAATGCCTACTATTGCCAGTTCTTTATTATGGATGATGACATCGACGCCCCTGGCTAAGAATTTATCGCCGCCTACGCCGAAGAAGTGAACCGGGGCGTTATTCTTTTGAAATTCGTCGATAATTTGTGCGCCGTAATTTTCCGCGGAGTTTTCCGCGGCAATAATAAGGATATTTTTCATTCCTCTCTGGATTCATCTGTCCCGGATTTCCCGGCGCGCCCGGGTGCTTTTGACGGTTCCCCTGATGCCTCAGACGTATCACGGGCTTCTTTTTCTCGTGATTCAGGCGATTCCTCGGACTCAGATTCACCTGATTCGCCTTTACTGTCCGCTTTGCCGACAAATTTGAGCTTCGGCATCTCTTTATCTATTTGCTCTCCCACATATACGGCCCATTCACAGTATTTATGTTTCCCCCGGTATATCTTAAAACTTTCTTGTTCGGAGGTCGAACAAACGCCCATGATACGTGAGGTGTTCAAGTATTCTGCCAGGTTGCCTTCCGGGACTACCAGCAAATCGCTTTTGCCTCCCAATGCATTTGCCATAACGATATCCCACTTGCCGGTATCGCTCATCGGGTCTTTAAAAAGTTGTCTTAAAAATTTTTTATCATACAAGTCCTGGAAGCCCAGGGGAAATAAATTATTGTTTTTTTTGATATAGAATTCGATAGCGGTTTTGTATTGTCGAGCCCGGAATAATAATTCCTCTTCAAGATCGCGTTGGATTTCGGTTTCCCACATAGAGCGAGCCATCAACGCCATTATCGCAAAAATATTAACTGCCGCGATAGCGAGTAATAGTGCATAACCTTTTCGGCCCATTTTCTCTAACCTCTTCTACTTACCACTCGCTGTACTTGGAACCATCAAGGGCGTCATTCTGGTTAAGGCTTCTTATATCGATGATTCCTTCCGTGATTTCGGGGTCAAAGTCTTCCATATCCTCGGGTTCAAAATGAATCAAGTACCACTGGTTTATCCTGAGAAAAGGGTCTTCGGGGATTTTCCTGAGATATTTAGCGCCCACCAGGTCTTCCAACGAAGTAGGATATTTTTTTTTATCAAAATAATATTTGTTAATGGCGTCCCTGATCTGGAATAAATTTTCCTTTAGCACAGCTTCTTTGGCTTTTATAACCGCAGCTTTATGGGTGGGAAGCACCATGACAACCAGGATCCCGATGATGGTCACAACGATTAATACTTCAACCAATGTAAATCCTTTTTTCATACTTCCAATTATAGCAGAATTTAAATGATCGTCAAGGGGGTATAATTAAAAGTTTTCTTACCTTCTCACCTTCTCACTTTCTCACTTTTTTACATTCGTAAGAGGTAGGAGAGTTTGAGAAAAACCGACCAATCTTTTGCAGGTCGCCCCATTTCCTTTGTAGATTCGGTGGTCGCACCAAGATAAAAAACAGTGCCGGGGTTTAGTTCGTAGCTCAATAAGAGCGATAAATAATGGGAAGTGTAATAGTCATTGTATTCATAGATAATCCTGGAAGAAAGTTCCCGGGTGAAGAGCGCGGTATTTTTTACCCGTAAGATATTCATTTTCATCTCAAGGTCGCCGCCTGGGTCATGGTAAAAATAGTAACCGGTGTAACTGAACTGGGTATTTACACGGTTAAATAACGTCAAATTACTGCTTAAGCTTGCTGAATAGCTGTAGCCCAGGTAGGGAATTGTCGCGTGGTAGTTGACGCTGTCGCCAAACTCGAATTCGGTGTCAATGCTGAAAGTTTTCGTAAGATTTATTTCATAATCGATCTCGAAATTCAATTTATCGAATAGAATCCCGGCGTACTTTTCCTGGGCAGGGTGTATCTCCAGGCTGAACCTGGAATTCTTAAAGGAATTTCCTTCGATGGTAAGCATTAACTCATTGTCCACCATCTCCCCGGTTTTCCAATCGAAGTTTTGGGTATACATGACGCGGGTCCCGATGTTTCGTAAATATTCTTTTTCAGGGTAAAAGGTATACCCACCCACAACCCAGTAAGTCCAGTAATCGATGCGTCTCAGGAAGCCCACCTGGGCGTCGAAATCCGAAGTATAATGTTTATAGGCGGCGGTAAGGAATAATTTCCGGTTACTATAGCTGAATTCCGCCTGGACGGCGTTGCCGTCTTTGGACCCGGTTTTGGAATAAGCGCCCTGGAACATGAAGGCAAAGTTTTTGAATTTGAGGAAAGAATCCGTTGAAAGCACCAGGTTGTTTTTATCTTCCCAGTGTTTATGGGAAGCATAGACGCCGATGTAACTGGCCCCTTTGAGCCGGTACATATACCTGAGCACATTAATGGTCGCTTTATCCGAGCCGCCTTCGGTTACATCCCAGATGTTTTCAAAGGATGAATCATCCCTGGTGGAGATAAACCCGATGTTGGATTTTTCCGTTCTACCGGTGAGTTTTATTCCCCACTGCGGGGCGGATATCCTCCTGGAATAGAAGAGTATCAAGGGCATATCGAAGATAGTATTGGACTCCAGGAAAAAGGGCCGTTTTTCCGGGTAACTGATGGCAAAGCGCTGGTTGATATCGATCATCCCTGCGTCCGATTCGATCTGGGAAAAGTCCGGGTTATAGGCCAGGTCAAGGGTGAGATTGGAGGTGATACCAAACTTGAATGAGGCGCCAAATTCAGTTTTGAATTTATCTTCTTTGGTTACCGAGGAGACAGAGGTAGGAATCAGCTCGAAATATTTTTTTGATTTAATTTCCCGGTCGATCTCCAGGGTGGCAGCCTGGGACAAAAAGCCCCGGATATCCCGGCTCATGGGAACAGATACAACAGTTTCCCCTTTCCTGGTGATTTCTCTTTCGGCGATCATGCCCCATTCCTGTTTGTGTACGCCCGAAGGGAAACGGAGGGATTTAAAGGGTATTTTTATTTCAATGAAATAACCCCAGTCGTATATTTTGCCTTTCGAATACCACAGGGTGTCCCAGGAGAGGTCCGTTTTTTCGTGCATACCTTCATCATTCCTGGTTCCGTCGAATTGGATACCGTAGGGATTGACGCCGAAAATGAAGGCCCGCTGCCGGGTGTTAAAGGTATCCAGGTAGAGGGTCACGGTATCGGAGTTTTCAATATCCTCTCGTTTAACCAGGTTAGCCCTGATTTGTTTGGGCTCTTTATCCAGGCATTTAAACGCCACATAGAGGTTTTGGTCGTCATAACCAAAGTAGGCAATGGTTTCTTCCGTGCCCGGTTGACCCCATTGGGGTTCGGATTGGTAGAACCGGTCGATTTTTTCAAACGTATCGTAGATATCGTCGATATTTCCATCGATCCGGGGTGGGTTGGGAATGTATTTTGAGTTTACCTGTGGGCCCGGGTTAGCGGTTAATAGCCCCAGGGGCAAAAGAATCGATATAATTAATATGCATAGTTGTCTCATTTATAGGTCCTTTATAAATTTGATTTAAAACGGTGGAGGTTGTTTCAAATTCAAAAAACCAAGAGAGTTTATCATTTTTCAAAGAATAATGCAACATTTTTTGAAGCCAAAATTTCCAGGATTTCTCTTATCCTTCATTAACAATTAATAATTAACAATTGACAATTAACAATTATTTCTTTTCAGCTTCCTTAAGAGGGCAGACACGCAGGTCTGCCCCTACAATAGGAAGGAATCTTTCCCGGCTAATATTTGCACCGAATCGATTTTCGTTGCCATTGGTCTTCAAAATCTAAGTTCAGGGTGACGATATTTCCATTCCGCTGTACTGTTCCTTCCGGGCTCTCGATGTTGCCATCCGTTTGAAATTGTATCGCGGATGTTCCTTTACCCCAAACATCGATGGTAAAGCTGCCATCCTCTATTTGAAAATTCTCGATGACCGGTTCTGTGGAAAAATTGCCATATGTTAGCCGCTTTTCAATAAAGGGATATATATACCCGGAGATTTGATCGGTGAAGAGGAATGTTTCCTCATCCTTCGAGATAACAACCGGGGCCAAAACCGGGACTTGAACTCCATCGAGGAAAAAGGTCCGCCGTAACGCGGGAACCTCCGGCTTAAAGGTAAATGTGTACCCCCGCAATCCTGTGAAACGAAAGGTATAAAGCAATCGGTCTTCTTCCTTTTTGAAATCGAAAGCCATGGTTCCTTTGCCAACTTTTAGGTTTCGCACCTTTAAATAAGGCCAGATCAAAGGTACAGCGGGTTTTAAATAAATCTTCTTATTAACGGCGTCGGCCTCGAATCCAATAAGTCCTTCTACAAAAGCGGAAATGGTGTTTCCCGACGACCAGATTTGATTGGGAACACTTTGGTCCAGCGGACGGTAAATATCCCCGGATAACAATTCTGCCGGCGCGCCGTAATCATAATCCATTACCAGGCGCAGGTTGGCCATCAGCAGGGAAAAGGCATGATAGTGATTGTCATAATTGTAAAGGGCCAGCGCTGAAAACCCGGTCAAAAAGGGCCACACAGCCCCGTTGTTGTAACTGGAAGGGTCGTAATAAGAGGATTGTGAACTTAAAAACCGCGTCCCCCAGTCGGCGGAAAGCTCAGGAGAGGCGATCTTCCTTTGGGCTATTTTCCCTTTTTCCTTTTCCAATACATTGAAGCGCATGGCAATGGCCGGCCAGACCGTGGTCTCTTTGACCTGGGAACCGTCTTCATTGATTGCATAAGCATAGTATTGATTTTCTTTATCCCAAAACATCTCTTCCAGCGCTTTGCCGGAACGACGGAACCGTTCCCGGGCAATGGTTACATTAAGGTTGTTGCCTAACCGGGTGTAAATGTTGGCCATGGCGTCCCAGGCTTTGGCGGATAACGACGCCAGGTAAATATCGGTTTTCATTTTCTGCCGCAGCGGCCCCGTTT
This sequence comes from Acidobacteriota bacterium, assembly GCA_030837085.1. Lineage (GTDB taxonomy): Bacteria > Acidobacteriota > Aminicenantia > UBA2199 > UBA2199 > JAKAGC01. Next base: position 8,471 of record JAUPLE010000430.1, read on the forward strand.
CCGACGCCCCAACCCCGGCCAATTTGCTCTCAACAATGCCGTCCTTATCCGCATCGCAATTCAACATCCAGGAAAAGACTTTATCGATTTTCGCCCGGTTCTGTTTGAAGAATTCCATATCGCCGGAGCGTTTCCAATAAGCGTCCAGGAAGGATGCAAAATAAAGGGTGGTGTCGCCGTGGAAAAAGGGAAACCCGTAATCCTTGAACCAGTTAAGAAACCCGGCCCCCTGCGAGAGTTCGTGCATGATTTTGCCGTCTTCCCGTTGGTATTTGAAGAGGAATTGCAGCTCTTTCGCCGCGCCCTCAAAGTCCCCGTAATTGAGCAGGGCATAGGAATTAATAATCCCGTCGCCGCCGAAATACCAGGCGAAACCAGGCCGCTCCCGTTCGCCGGATAATCCGTACCCAGCCACTAATCCCTCGCCCAGATCGGGGTTATCCACGAAAGCAAAATGGACATTTAAGATGGCCCACTTCATGGCTTCATTAATCATTTCATCCGGGGTTTCCACGGTTAAGTGTTTTTTCGTAAAAGCAGCTACCCGTTCTTTTCGTTCAACCAGGTATTGGTTGTATTTCCCTTTTTCCCGGTTGAAGATGTCCAGGATTTGCCCGGACTTTCCATGCCCCGCAACAGCCGCCAGGGGGATTTCATGATAGCCTTTTTTTAAAGGGATGCGGTACTTCATTTTCCCACCGGGCAAGTGATGAGCCGGCAGGTCGCCCAGCTTTTGACCGGGGAAGCCGCCGAAAATAGCGGCATTCCTGGAAGAGGATTCGGAAAGTACAAAAAAGCCCTGTTCATCCCAGTAGCTGTACTTGCCGCCGAGGGAAGCGGGCCACATTGGTGATAGATCAGGGCTGAAATAGAATTCCAATATAATATCGGTTAAGGCATGGACGCGGTAAACGAGGAATACAATGGGTTCATTATAGGCCGGATAAACTTGCTGGCTGATGGTCCATTTTTCTCCGACCCACTCACGTTGGAAATGGGTATGGGAAAACTGGAAATGGCTGAGGTGGTCGTAGGGATTTTCATCCGCGCCGTCCACGATGACGTTGAATTGGAGGTCGTGGAGTATTTTATATGGGTATATCCATATTTCGAAAGCGGAGCCGTCCACTTTGCCCATTACTGAGGCTTTTTTCCCATAGACGCCGAAAAAGGAATTGGAGTAGTTTTTTAACTCGCGTGCGTTTATCTGTGGTGTTAAAAGAACAATTGCCAGAAGAGTCATGTGCAAAAATTGCCAGAGAAACGTTAAACAAAAGTTTTGTGGGGTCCAGGGGCGGTTTTTCAAAAGAGCCCCTGGCCGCCGGAGGCATTTTGGCAATAGCTTCAATATAAAAACAAAATATTTTTTCATCTTAATATCCTTCAAAGAAGGATAAATCAATTCGCAAAAAAATGCAACAGTCTTCGA
>JAUPLE010000431.1 GCA_030837085.1 Acidobacteriota bacterium
ATCTTTCTCGGAACTTATTCTTAATGAAGGTATATTATCAAATAGAGAAAATTGCAAAATTTCACGCAGGTGAAATTTTAGGTTCCTTTTCATTTTAAGTGGGTACCCCTTCAGGGCCACCTCATGAAGATTCTGTTTGACTGTGATATTTTGATATAAATTTGCTCAAAGTATCATTATCCCATGAGCACATTTTTCTCAGTCCTTTTATAGATTGGCGCTTATGTTTTTTCTGCTGAAGCTTTCCTTGTTGTAGAATATTTAACGCCATATGTCTAAGCATTGCCATCACGTGTGGGGCATTCTCTTTGCGAATTCGAGAATAATCTTCATTGAAAGACATATCAAGCGTCCAATGTAGCGTATTTTCTATGCTCCAATGATCGCGGATTGCGCGCAACGCCACCTGAGGGGTTGGTTTTTTTAGTGATGAAATATGATAACGGGTTTCCTGTGTAATTTTTTTGTTTCCTCTTTCAGTTACTTCCCGTGTTGAATCTATCCTGATAATGCATTGAATAGTCTTCCAATTTTTGTGCTCTTTATGTAACCATTCAACCTCGTTGGAAACAAAGCAGATTCTAGTTTCAAGCCGACCATGCCCCTTGTCATAATCCGTCGATGTTAAACAGGTATTTTGAGTGCTGGGAGTACTCATGAATACTTTAACTTTTTCGGTTCTTCTACATTTTAATCAACAAAAAATAGAGCAATGTTTCTTTTGCTAAGAAAATGTTATAGCGGAAATCTTGCGGTGTCAAGGGCAATCCGGCATAACCGGTCATTGCATTCCCTTTTATTCCGTTTGGTTCCTTGACATCCTCAGGAGTTCGCTATTTTCTATAATATTAGCAAAAAGAAAATTTGTTATAACGCTTTCAGAAATACAGACTGGTGACATATCTTTTAGATTTTGGGAAAATTTAAAAGAGGATAATATTATGTCGACCAGTCTACTGTATCATACTCAAAATATTGTAGGATTTCAACATCAATCATACAAATTTGAGAAGGGGAAAGTAATTGAGCTAATTAACCGCAATGTGTTTACTTGCCCTAAATGTTCATCTCATAACATTTCAGTTTTCCCTAGTCGAACACGCCGCATTCAATGCGATAAAATAGGTAAGAAGCTATTCTATATAGAAGTAAATATCCATAGGATATATTGCCGGAACTGTAAAGTTGTTAGTACAGATAGTCTTCCATTTCTTTCTCACCCAAAATCGAGAATCAGCTCTTCGTTAAAGAGAACTATTATTGAATTACGATCTGAAATGAGTATATCTGCAATTTCTAAATATTTCGAACTGGATTGGCGAATCGTAAAAGATTGCGAAAAACGTTACCTAAAGAAAAAGTTCAAAGCCATTAAACTTAAAAATGTCCGAATAATAGGCATTGACGAAATCTATGTTACAAGGGTAAAAGGAAAAGAAAAATACATCACCGTAGTAAGAGATTTAGAAAGCGGTGCTGTCCTATACGTTGGTAGCGGTAAGGGAGCAAAATCTCTTGATAGATTTGGCAAGCGTCTCAGGCACTCAAAATGTAACGTTAAGGCAATAGCCATGGATATGTCAAAGGCTTATATTTCATGGGTAGAAGAAAATTTACCAAATGCACAAAAAGTCTTTGATCACTTTCATGTAATCAAGCTCATGAATGACAAGCTTGATAAAATCCGTAGAAGAACGGCCAAAGAGATTGATGAAGAGCAAAAAACTCTACTCAAAAATCAAAGATTCTTATTCTTGAGAAATGTCGAAGACCTGGAACCTGATGCAAAACAGTTGCTCGATAATCTGAGAAAAGTTTTTAAGGGGCTTGGGGATGCCAGCATGATGAAGGAAGCTTTAAGAAGCATTTATCATATGGCTGGTAATGCTGTTGAAGCAGAAGCTGCATTCAAAAACTGGTGTTCTATAGCTCGGCAGACTCAAATCAAAGAACTTATCGATATGGCAAAAACTATAGAAAATAACCTTGACGGAATTACTGCTTACTGGAAAATGTCTGGTCTGACGAACGCTTCAATGGAAGGCTTTAATAACAAAATTAGATGGTTGATACGTCAGGCTTATGGGTTTAGAGATGACGAATATTTTACTCTTAAAATCTATAATCTTCCAAATACTAAAGTTGAGGCTAATATATGATGCTTTTTGTTCAAAGTGCAGAAGATGCATATATATCAACTGGGGTTTCTTTAATACAATACTGCTTACCAGTCACAGCAACAGATATGCCGTTTTCGTCAAAAGAAACATCTTTATCAATGCTCAAAGCTTTAAATTTCTTTTCATTCCCTTCAAATTTACCTATTACAAAGAATATCTGATTAACAAGTGTAGCATCTGCTTGATCGATCTTAATAAGGTATTTAGGCTCTGTAATGAAATAAAGTATATAAATTATCATAGTTTAGCTTTAATGGTATAGTTCCATTCACCATGAAATTCTGACAATTCTATCAGTAAATTTTCCATCTCAGCATTCTTTATTTTAATGCCTTTAGGGTATTTTTCAAAGTCGATATCACATTTTATTTTTAGCCCCGCACGTGTCGTAGTTGCTGCAATTAAGTTTACAATTGTAGCTAAACTTGTCAAAGGTTTGCCGCGCCAGTTTTGACTAATAAAAGCGAACATTTTGTGCTCAATCTTATTCCATTTACTGGTGCCGGGCGGCAAATGACTAACAGAAATGTCTAACCCTATTTCATTTGCTAGCTTTTGTAATTCAACTTTCCATAATTTTACACGTGATCCATTACTTCCACCGCCATCAGCAGTAATCATTAATTCCCGAGCTTTAGGGTAAGTTTGACATCCCATCTGCAACCACCATCGGCGAATACTTTCTACCGCAAATGCTGCCGTATCGTGATCTATTCCTATACTTACCCATCCAGTGTTCTGAGCGATATCATATATGCCA
>JAUPLE010000432.1 GCA_030837085.1 Acidobacteriota bacterium
ACTCCGCCAACGGAATTTTTACATTCAATATTTTGTGAATTTTAGATATCACAATAGCGGCATTGAGAGAATGCCCACCCAATTCGAAAAAATCATCATCAATGCCAATAGACGCGGAATCGTTTTTGGCCAGGACATCTGACCAGATAGCGGCTAATTTTTCTTCGATTTCGTTTCGTGGGGCCACATACGGTACATATGACGCGCCCGTTTCAGCCTCTCCCGGAACAGGGAGCGCTTTGCGGTCCACTTTCCCGTTCGCCGTTAACGGAATCCTCTCAACCTGGATGAAATACCTGGGAATCATATAATCCGGCAATTCCGCTGCCAGGTACTTTTCCAACACCGGGGATTCCAATAACTTATCCGCTACAAAATAAGCGCATAAAAATTTATCCGCTGCTTTTTCTCCCATAGCAATAACCACGGCGTCGTCGATCTCGTCATGATGCCGCAGTTGACTCTCGATTTCTCCCAATTCGATGCGGAACCCACGGATCTTTACTTGCTGGTCCTTCCTGCCCAGGAATTCCATTATATAGGCCCCGCCCTCTCGCGCCGCTATATAGGCCCCCCGCGCCGCGGGGTCGAGAAACCAGCGGGCCATGTCGCCGGTACGATAGAGCACAAGGGGGGGCTTTTGAAAAAGCACCCCCTTGACCCCCGCAAAACTTTTAATTTGACAAAACTTCTCTGAGGTTAATTCTATATCGTTAATATATCCGGAAGCCAGGCACTCACCCCCAATATACAAATCCCCGGGAACCATCAGAGGACAAATATCCAGGTTCGGGTCCAATATATAATATTGCGCATTTTGAATGGGTTTCCCATAAGGAATACTAACCCAACCAGGGTCCACCTTACCAATAGGATAGTAATTGGACCAGATTGCCGCTTCCGTAGCCCCACCCAAACTGATAACATTGACGCCGCTAAAAGTTTCTTTCAATACATCCGGTAATGTTATGGGTATCCAATCGCCGCTTAAAAATACCAATCGGAGCCGGGATTTATGGATCGAATTTTTTATCTCCGAAAAAAACGGCGCCAACTGCTGCAAAGCAGCGGGCGCTGAATCCCAAAAAGTAATCCCTTCCTCTAAAATAATATCCAACAACCGCCACGGTTCTTTCAAATCCTCCGCGGCCGCCAAACGAATGCATGCTCCACTCGCCAATGTGCCGAATATATCATAAACAGATAAGTCGAATCCCAAAGAACTGATAAATAAGAGTTTATCCCCAGGCCCCACCTGGAAAGTATTATTCACCCAGCGAATCACATTAACCACGGGCCGGCGCCGCATTACAACCCCTTTGGGAATACCCGTGGAACCGGAAGTAAAAACAATATAAGCGATATCCCCGGAGACAGACAGTGAAGGTAACTGCTCCGGCATATCCTCATCGGCTAAAGCGGATGGTAAACAAAAAATATGCCGCAAGGCGGGTAACTCTTCGGCAATGACGCCAACTCTGCTCAACTGCAAATCACCCGTAACCAGGAATTTTACATCCAGGGATTCCAGCAGTTTTTTAATGCGGGTATCGGGCAAATAAGGTTCCAGCGGCACATACGCGCCGCCTGCTTTTAATATTGCCATTACCGCGATGATCATCTCAAACGAGCGGTCGATTACGACCCCCACCAGGCATTCGGGTTTTACACCCTTTTCCCGCAGCGCCCGCGCCAATCGGTTAGCTCTTTTATCCAGTTCCCTGTAAGTCAGGTGTTTTAAACCGTCCGGCGTGTCGCCGGTCACGGCCATATAATCGGGTGTCTTTTCTACCTGGTCCTCGAAAAGCCCCGGGAGAATGCTGTCCCTGTCATAAAAAGCAACAGTGTCGTTAAATTCCGCCACGATTTTCCGTTTCTCTTCTTCGGGAAGGATATCGGACTTTCTGGCGATGACATGCGGTTCATAGATAAATTTCTTAAGAATCCGCTCGAAATACACACAGGACCGCTGTACCATCTCACCCGATATTGCCAGGTAATTGTACTTGGGACAGAGAATAAACTCCCCGAAAGTAATGCTGATCTCAAAATCAAATAACGTATTTGTGTCCTGGTTGCTTTCGGTCGAAAATGCGCCGGTTTCCATATCATTTAAATCCACTGTTCCGGCGTCGGCGTCGAAATAGACATGGAAATCGACAAAATTGAACAGCGTATCGAATATCGGGTTTTGATCCTGGCTTTTCTCGCCGATGACCCGGGCGATCTCGAATAAGGAGACCCGTTCGTATTTTTTTATTTCCAACATTTTCGCGGCAACCATATTAAAATAGTCAAGCCAATTCACGCCGGGTGGTATCGCAACCCTTACCGGCACAGTGTTTAAAAAACAACCCAATAGTTTATCGCCGTCTTGCTTTTGGGGTCGATTATGGGTAACGCTGCCGGCGGTGATATCGCATTCATTGCACAGCATGGCCAGGACATAAACATAAGCCCCGAAACATAAATCTTTTAACGAAGTTCCATAATCTTCGGCTGTTTTCTTTAAAAGCGCCAGCAAATCATTGCCCAGGTGATGAACATGCGTCCTCATGCCGGTGAAAGGCCCAGGTCGCGGATTCTCAAGTACCCTGGGGAATTCCAGCCGTTTATAATCGTGCAGTTCAAGGAGCCAGAACCGGCGATTCTCTTCCCTGGATTTCTCCATGATCTCTTCTACAATTACATCCCGGTAACTGCATTTCAATTTCGCTAACAATAGCTGGGGATTTACTTTCAACCGCAGATAAGTATTGTGTAATTCCGTCATCAAGGAAGCGGCGCTCCAACCGTCCAGTACCGCATGATGGAAAACCAGCGCCACATGGATATTTTCATTATCCGATATAAAAACGCTTATCCGCACCAGGGGCGGAACCGCGGCGTCAAAGGGATGTTGCCTATCTTCCGCCAGGTAGTTCTTTATATATGCTCCCTGTTCCGGACGGTCCAGGTGAGTGATATCATAATGGGGCAGGTCCACAGGGACATGACGATAAACGATCTGCACCGACTCACCGAAATCTTCGACGTTAAAACCGGTTCTGAGTATCGGGTGCTTTTCCACTATCAGTTCCAGGGCGCGATTATAAACATCAGCATCAAATTCCCGGTATTTCAACGGATATATGAATTGGTCATGATAAACCGCCGTGCCTGTACTTTTTGAATAATAAAACACCAACCCTTTTTCAATATCACTCATGGGGTAAATATCTTCGATTTCACTTCCATGGAAATTCCCCTCTGCCATGATCTGTTGTTTCAGGGTTTCGATCTGTTTTTCCACTTCGATTCGTTCAGCAACGGGATCCCCTCCCCTATCTTGCTGAATTAATCCCGCCAGTTCTTCAACCGTTGGATGGGCGTACAGATCTTTGATTTTTAAATTTGCCTGCAAACGTTCATTGAGAAGGCCGATGAACCGGACTGCTTTGATAGAATCGCCGCCATTGGTGAAAAAATTATTCCTGATACCAGGATGTTCCAATTCCAGGATGCGGGCAAAAACATCGGTCATTTGGTTTTCCACTTCATTCCGAGGGGCTTTATAGCTGATTCCGCTGGCGATTATTCCACTGGGTTCGCCGGGTTCCGGTAAATGCTGGAGGTCAAGTTTACCGTTGAGAGTTAAAGGTATCTTGTCGATAAAAATAAAATAGGCAGGGATCATATAATCCGGAAGCCGGCGCGACAAGTATTCCCTTAAGTCTGCGTCTGTTTTGGTATTTATATCATTATGAAAAACAACATAAGCGCACAGATAAAGGTCGCCGCTGTGATCAGTGCGGGCAATGACTACCGACTCTTTTATATTTTCATGCCGGGTCAGTTGGGCTTCGATTTCTCCCAGTTCGATGCGGAATCCGCGTATTTTTACTTGCTGGTCGATGCGGCCCAGGTATTCCAACTCGCCATTAGCGGAGAACCGCCCCAGGTCACCGGATTTGTAGAGAACCAGGGGGGGCTTTTGAAAAAGCCTCCCCTGGACCCCCGCAAAACTTTTGTTTAATAAAAATCTCTCTTCTGTTAATTCCGGCCGGTTCAAATATCCCATGGCCGTGCCATAACCGCCTACCACCAATTCACCGGCTGTACCTATAGGAACCAACAGCGAATACTTATCCATGATATAAGTATTCAAAGTAGGAAGCGGTTTCCCGATATTACTCTTATTTAACCGGATTTCCTCCACCCCGATCTCTTTATATGTCACATGCACCGTGGTTTCAGTGATTCCGAACATATTAACCAGTTTAGTTCCCGGATATTTATCGTACCACTCTTTTAAACGACCCGGCCACAACGCCTCACCCCCGAAAATGACATACCTTAAACGCAGCATTTTCCCGGACGATTTCAATTCTTCCTCCGCCAGCATATAAAATGCCGATGGAGTCTGGTTCAATACCGTAACACAAGAAGATTTCAGCAATTCCAGGTAGTGTTTCATATCCCTGGCAGTTGTTTTCAAGATCAAAACCAGTTTCCCACCGTACAGCAGCGCGCCGTACATCTCCCAAACAGAAAAATCAAAACAATACGAATGAAACATCGTCCAGGTATCTTGCTCATTAAAATCGAATTGGAATTTATCATTAAACAGGAGCTGCACCACATTCCGGTGTTCGATCAAAACCCCTTTGGGTTTCCCCGTCGTACCGGAAGTGTAGATGATATAAGCGAGATTTAAGCTAGCAGGGGGGCTTTTTTGAAAAACTCCAATAGGCCCCCCGCGCCGCGGGGCCCTGGACCCCCCAAAAAACTTTTCATTAACAACAACCTGGGCATTACTATCTTTTAACATATAATCAATCCGTTCCTGGGGGTATTCCGGGTCAATGGGCAAATACGCGCCGCCGGCCTTTAATATTCCCAGGATGCCGATAATCATTTCAATTGAGCGTTCCATCATGATGGCCACAATACCGTCCGCCAGGACGCCTTTTTCGATTAACACCTCGGCCAATTGGTCGGATTGTTTATTTAATTGGCCATAGGTCAAACTGGCGGGGCAGACACGCAGGTCTGCCCCTACAAGGGCAATGTGGTCAGGCGTCTTTGACGCCTGGACGGTAAATAATTCATGGATGGTCTTATACCGTGGGAATTCGGCGAGGGTATTGTTAAATTCAAATAAAACACGACGCTTCTCTTCTTCGGGTATGATTTCGATTTTTGCTATGGCTATCCCCGGATCGGCTGAAACGATCTTGATGATTTTCTTGAAAAACTCGAAAAACCTCTCGATGGTTTCCTGTTTAAACAACCGCGTGCAATATTCAAAAGTAAATAAAAGTGTATCATCAATTTCTGAGACGATTAACGTCAGGTCGAACCTGGCGATATTGTTTTTAAAATCAAAAGGTTTCAACGACAATCCAGGTATTTCTATCGTAGGGGTATCCATGTTTTGCAGCGCCAGCATGGTATCGAACAAAGGATTTCGCCCCATATCCCGCCAGGTATCCAATGCTTCCACCAACTCATCGTAAGGATAGTCTTGCTGAGCAAAGGCCGCCAGGGTGCGTTCTTTTATTTCATTTAAGAACTGTTTGAAAGACATCGCGCCGCGGGGAAAATTTCGCAGCGCCAGGGTGTTGACAAACATGCCGATGATTTTTTCTAAATCCGCATGTCCGCGGCCAGCCGTAGGGGTTCCCACTACGATGTCTTCCCGGCTGCTGAGTTTGGCTAACAAGATCGTATACAGGGAAAGCAGGACCAT
>JAUPLE010000433.1 GCA_030837085.1 Acidobacteriota bacterium
GGAGACTCCCCTGAACTGGAAAACCTTTACCGGCGTCACGTCACCATGAACTTCAAAGTTGAAACCGGCGACATCATCCAGGGCAAAACCCTCGAAGCTAAAGTGATGGAATGGCTTGCGAAACCCACAGCGCAACATCCTACCCTTATAGTGCTGGGAGAATTTGGAGACGGTAAAACCGTTTTTTCTTACATCCTTTCCCGGAAACTTGCCGAACATTTCCTGGAATCCCCTTCCAGTGGGTGGTTGCCGGTGCGATTCTCTTTAAAAGATTTTAGTATAGAGGGTGTAAATTCCAGGCGGAATTTTATCCGCCTCAGACTGGAAGAATTCAGAGCCGATATCAATGGCTGGAACACGCTAAAAGAAAGTAAATACAAACTCCTGGCAATATTGGATGGCTTCGATGAAATATCAAAGAAACTCGACCATAAAACCATATTGAAAAGCATTAACCAGATTATTGAGTGTTACCGGAACGAATTCTCCAATATAAAGTTATTAATCACTTCACGAAAACATTTTTTCGAAAACCAGGAACACAAAGATCATTTACTCCAGCGTATCGGTAACCCGGAATTGATCCAGATTGCGCCCATAGATAGAAAAACTACCGAAAAACATTTGCTGGAATACGCCAAAGAGATCGGTGAAGAAGAAAAATTTAACAAATTAAAAGGATGTCATGATCCTATCGACCTGGCTTCGAAACCATTGTTCCTGGAAATGGTGAAAGCTTCATTAAAAAAACTCCCGGATAAAGATTTAGACGAATTGGTCCTTTACGAAACCTATATCCAGCAATCACTGGAACGAAAATTTGACTACCTGGAAGACGACAATCTGGTGACTGCTCTAAAAAAAACTATCGAAAATATGAAAATTATCCTTGAGAAAGTGGCGTTAAAGCTCCACCAATCGGACGCGGAATTTATTTATTTATCAGACGTCCACGACTCCCCCCAATTACTTAAACGACTATGGGAGATGAGCAACCCGGAAGATCAAACGTATGACGATGAAATGGGCCGCATCGCAGTGCGCTCACTGCTCAAGCGCTTTGGAACCGGCATTAGCGAGGAAGGTAAGCAGTGGCCCGTGGATTTTTGTCACCGCTCCATGCGGGAATATTTTGTCGCCCGCGCGGTTAGCAAAATGATAGAGCATTTCCCGGAACAATCCAGGCAATTTTTAAAAAACTATGATCTCAGCCATGAAATTGTCTTTTTTGCAAGCAAAATAATGAAAAAATCCGGCTTCGATTATACCGCCAACCTGCTGCAATTGATCCAGGCGACAAAATATCATATCGAAGGGCAAAAAACTAATGTAGGACACCTGGGATCCAATGCCGCGAACCTGCTTTACCAATACAAGGGAACCCTTCCCGAAAATGATTGGTCCCACCTGGTACTTGATGGCGTGGATTTCGCCGGCGCCGACCTGTCGGGTAAGAATTTTTCCCATACCTCATTTCATTATGCCAACCTGGATAATGTAAACTTTACCAAAGCGAACTTCAGTCATTGCGATCTCACCGGCGTTAGATTGGAGGAAGCCTCGCCGGTTCAGGCCATTGCCGTTTCCCAGGATGAAAACATCTATGCCTTATATAACGACGGCATTATCCGGGAATGGAATTATAAAAGGGGGCATATTCCCCATTCGACAAACCTGGCGGAAAGTCAATCCATCAACGATGTCCGGTTGATTGCTCAACCCGGTAATGATCTATCGGCAGCGGATAACCGGCAACTTATATTTTATGACAGAGAAAATAATCGTTTGAAACAAAAGGCAATCATAAACATAAAACCGGACTTAAACCTCCTTAACGCGTCATCTAACAACATTTTAATCATTGAAGAAAAAGGAAGCCAACGCTTCCTTCAATTAATCGATTTAGAGGAATTCGCCATTATCAAATCCATGGAAATCGGAACTTTTGCCCTGTGCGATCATCTCGGCGAAAGTGCTTTTATTATCTATAACAAAGATCAAGGGCTTCAAATCGTCGATGCCACCCCACAAAAACGCGATACAATCATCCTGGCGCATTCAGAAGATATAACCTGTCTTGCCACCTGTCCCTGTAAAGATTCGGACGACAAATACCCCATCGCTGCCGGGCAGGCAAATGGAGGCGTTATTATATTACAGGTCGCACTGGATGATTGGAAAGTTACTCCCCTCTTTGAGTACCATTGCCATCAAAAATCTGTTACCGATATTGCCTTCATCGATGAAAATCGCGTAGTCTCCGGTGGGCATGACAAAAAGCTTTTCCTTGCCCAAATTAACCGGCAAACGGAACCCAAATATGTCCCCCTCGAATTCAAAATGCATTTGCAATGTAAAGGGATGAAGATCGACGGCATTAAACCCGATGAGAAAAGGGCCTTGCTTGAAACATTAATAGTGAATGCAGCGCAGATGGAATAAGGGAAAAGGGCTAATTGTTAATTGTCAATTGTTAATGGTTAACTGTTAATGAAAAAAATGTCCGCCCACGAATGGCAGGGAAAAAAGGCCACGGACCTACACGGACAAAACACGGACGATTAGCCGCGAATAACGCGAAGATACGCGAAGTAGGGGCAATTCATCATTTTATCTTTTTCCCCGCTTTTCGTTTTTTTCTCACCTTCTCACCCTCTTACCCTCTTACCTTCTCCCCTTCTATCTTTTTGCGCTCTTCCTCGCTTCTTCGCTTCCTTTCTAGCGCCCTTGACAGATCAATGGTTTTCCATTAGAATCTAAAAATGGAAGAACTTAATAAACCTCTGTCCATCAAGCGCGACCTTATGCCCACCTGGAAGAAGATATCCATTATTATGCCCTGTTACAACGAAGAGAAATTCATCGCCAGCGCCATCGAAACCCTGGTAGACGATTATGTGCTTGAACACGCTGAAATCCTCGTGGTGGACGGCCAAAGCACCGACCAAACAACGGCCATTGTGACGGAGTTCATGGAAAAAGGCGCCCCCATTAAAATCCTGGAAAACGAAAAGAAATTGCAGTGCCATGGTCTTAACCTGGGGATTTCAGCCGCTGTAGGAGAATTCATCATCAGGGTAGATGCCCACAGCACTTACCCGGAAGGCTACGTAAAAAAGTTGGTGCAATTGCTGGAAACCACGGATGCGGTTAACGTGGGCGGCGTGATGCTGCCGAAAGGTCATTCCCCGGTACAACAAGCCATTGCCCTTGCCATGCGGCACCCAATCGGCGTAGGGGACGCTAAATTTCACCTGGGCAATTTCAAAGGATACGTGGATACGGTTTATCTCGGGGCTTTTCGCAAACGTATATTTGAAACCGTGGGTTTATTCGATACCAATTGCCGCACCAATGAAGACGCGGAACTGAATATCCGGCTAGATCGGAAGAGCA
>JAUPLE010000434.1 GCA_030837085.1 Acidobacteriota bacterium
GGTAATCTGAACAACATCGGTGTGGAATACTTCAACCTGAGTCAGAATCAGAAATCGCTGGAATATTATGAAAAAGCACTCTGCATAAGTCGTGAAGTGGGAGATCGGTCTGGAGAAGCCTTTATTCTTAACAATATCTTAGGTGTATACTCCAACTTTGATCTGTATCATAAATCATTGGCGATCTTCTACGGAAAACAAGCCGTTAATACTATTCAAAATTTACGACAAGATAATGAAAATCTGAATTCAATTGCAAAACAAAAATATTTACAAAGTAAGGAAGATATTTATAGAAATACTGCATCTTTTACAATTGATTCCGGTAGAATATCGGAAGCCCAACAAGTTCTGGATATTCTCAAATTGGATGAATACGATTCCTATATCAGACGAGATCGATCCGCTTATACACCTCAGTATTCCCCTATCGATTATACAGGATTTGAACAAAAATGGATCGATTGGCAAAAGGTCGTAATGGAAAAATTGTCTTCCATTAGTAAACCCTATCATGAACTGCTTATCAAATCCAATAAAGTCCCGGAAGAGGCAAAGAAACTGGAAGCGCTTAAAGTAGACCTGGAAAAGTCCCAAAAGGAATACAGTGATTTCTTGGCCCTGATGAAAGCGGAATTTGAGAAGCATGAAAAAGAAAAAGACCCAGACATCGAAGCATTATCCAAAAAATCTAGTGTTCTCAAAGAACTCCTCTTAGCTATTGACCGGGAGAGTAATGGAAAAAACGTCGCCCTACATTTTCTCATTTTCAAAGGCCAAATATCGGTAATTATCACCACACCCACCTTGCAAACGGTTAAACAGAGCGCCACTTTCGATGAGAAAGAATTTAACAGGGTGATTTATGATTACCGTGAGGTGATTGCTAAATTAAAAGGTTTCCCCAGGGGACTTAGACTTTTACCCTCTACGGGTGGTCAAATTGAAAAATTAATCATGCAAAAAAAGGATATTGAAACCAAACTGTATAATCTCATTTTCCTACCGGCAGCCCAATATCTTAAACAATACGGCGCAATCAATCTATTAGTATCCCTGGACGGTGTCCTGCGGTATATTCCACTTTCGTCATTATACGACGGAGAGCATTACCTTATCCAGAAATATCGCTTTGTTCTCCTTACTCCTTCCAGCTTAAAACATATTGATAAAAAATTTATTAACGAAATGAAAATCCTTGGTATGGGAGCCGGTAAAGGTGGGAATGGATTCGCTCCACTTCCCTTTGTTAATAGGGAAATTCGAGCTATTGTTAATGACACTAAAAAAGGCTGTTTAGGTATTATTAAGGGTCATGCCTTAATAGATGATGAATTTAGCAGGAGAGCGATGGTTCGTAGACTAAAAACTACAGGTTATCCATTTGTCCATATTGCCAGTCATTTCAACTTCAGCCCGTGAGATGAAACCAAAACAAAACTCTTATTAGGCGATGGAACCATTATGAGTTTAAGCGATATCCGAAAAGAAGGTAAACTATTCAACAAAGTAAACCTCATGGTACTTTCCGCCTGTCAAACCGGAACAGGAGGAAATGGAGAAGAAATCGACGGATTCGGAGAATTGGCACAACAATGTGGCGCTAGCTGTGTTATTGCTTCATTATGGTCGGTAGACGACGAAAGCACGAAAGATTTAATGGTAAACTTTTACCGTATCCTCAAAGAAGGTAAAGTAACCAGTAAAATCGAAGCCTTACGTCAGTCACAATTGCAATTGGCTGGCTTGGAGGATTTGTTGAATAAAAACAACCTCCAGACAAAGAAAATAGTCTCACAAAACAAAAAATATTCTAATCCCTATTTTTGGGGACCTTTTATTATGATGGGAAATTGGAGATAGTTTTTAAAAAAGTTTGAAATGGACTGTTTTCTCAAAAGAGCCTCTGGCTGCCGAAAGCATTTAGTTTGGCTGGCTCAAAATCGGCAAACGCGCGATGGACCAATTCATTATCATGGGACGTGAACGTGGCTTCCTGTCTTCTGAATTTAAATCATAAAGAAGTTCTTCAAGCGGAGATAATCCAATTATTTCTTCTTTACGTACCCCGCTGAAATCTAAAACCTCCGGCCGCGAAATCGCATCTGTGGTGGTTAAAAGAATAAAGGTATCCCTTCCATAAGGCTCAGATACTTCAAATAGTTTTTTGCTGCCCAGCTTGATTTCGCCAGGGGGGCTTTTTTGAAAAATCGCCCCCCTGGACCCCCTAAAAAACTTTTGTTTATGTCCATCAACTTCATTATCATTTATTGTCAAAGGAAAATAATTCTCTGCATTCCCCCACACCCCACGAGGAAATAAAAGCGTTCCTCTGCCGAAACTATCGATGGAAAATACATAAACATACCGTTTTTCTATATTCTCCAGGGATTCCAATCGATTCCCATCGGCTGTGAGCACCAGGCCGTAGGTTTCACCTTTTTTTAAAGGACCAGTGGTTTTTATTTCCCCGGTTTCTGCATTCTTTAGCCCCAATTGATAAGGGAACCAGTCATTCCCAGGGGGAGACACTAATTGCTGCCAACCCCTTATTCTTACCAATTGCAAAATGTTATCAGTAAGTTTTCCTGCCATCTCTTGAAAGGATTCTTTCTTTTCAAAAGAAATCCAACCGGTCCGGACTGGAAGAGAAAAATCCTGCCCTGGCTCCTGCGTCATATTGGGCAAAACCCAGGCATATTGAAGACTAACTCCCGAATCCTGGTTGAATTGTTGTGCCATAGTGTTTTGGGAAGGTAAAAGTCTCCCCACCAGGATATAATGGCTGCCTTCTAGAGATGATGACATTTCAACGGAGCGGTTATAATCATTCATTTCCAATCCTAATGCCCTGGCCATCTCGACACTCAAAGGCAATTGGAGAAAAACCCGGGGGGTTCTATTTTTGCCGGCAGAATTTTTAATAATTTCGTTTAGAATCAAGGCGTTCCCAGGGTTTCTACCCAATTTCACCGGTTGAATAGCGCTTTCATTTAACGTTTCCAATTGCCAATACGATTGATGCCAGGAGATAATATGAGTAGGATTGATTTCCGTGGGGTCTTCCACCCACTCGATATGACCGGAGTTCCGAAGTTCGGAAATTTTAGCTGCAATATAAACTAAATTTTGATAAGAATAGTCGCTTAGAGGTACATAAACTTGCATTCGTGCTTCGCGTGCAGCCACCCATTTATCCAGTGTAAAGCAATCGCCAACTTTA
>JAUPLE010000435.1 GCA_030837085.1 Acidobacteriota bacterium
GGGCGCAATGAAGCCCGGTCCTGCAAACGATATTAAAACTTTTTTCAAGAATATAGCCTATCTCTCTTATATCCCAAACTGGTAAGCAAAAGGATACAATGGGTGTTCTCAAGGCTTCCACGCTAGTGACCCTCGTTCCTTTTTCAAGCAATCCTTTTTCCAGGGTATGTGTTAAGGTCTCCATTTTTGTTAAGGGGGCGGGATTTGCTATTTGCCACTTCAGACTATACAGCAGCCCTGCAAACATGGGGATATTCGGGGACCCGGGTTCAAGTCTCCCGGGCATTTCCGGGGGCATTTCCTTTAAATCGCTTCGAATCCCGGTTCCTCCAACAAAGACCGGTTCGATTTCAATTCCTTTTTTAACATAAAATCCCCCGGTGCCCGGCGGCCCCAGTAAATATTTATGCCCGGTAAAGGCCAGTATATCAACTGGGAGTTTAGAAGCATCAATATCCACCAGGCCAAGGGTTTGTGAGGCATCCAGCAGGGTTAAACAGCCCCTGTCCCTGGCATACTGCAATAACATTGCGGCAGGATTCACCGCGCCCGTGACATTTGAAGCATGGTTGAGAATAGCCAGCCGTGGAGATAATTTGTCGATGGCATCAACCCATTGGGAGTAAATGACCCTGCCTTGTGCATCGCAAGGAATGATACAAATTTTTATTATACCTTTCTTTTCCAGGAGATAGAGGGGTCTTAACACCGAGTTATGTTCAGCGGCAGAAGTAATCACGACATCACCTCTTTTCAAACCAATACCTAAGATCGCGATATTCAGGGCTTCGGTAGCATTTTTGCACAAGACCATTTGCGCCGGATCATTGATTTTAATCAACTCGGCCACTTCTTTTCGACACAGCCACAAGATATCTTCGTCCGGGGCTCCCGAACGTCCCGGGTGCCTGGGAATTGTATCTAAAAGGGCGGCCACTTCTTCCCCCATGCCAGGCGCTTTGGGAAAAGAAGTGGCCGCGTTATTTAGATAAATAGGAGAATCAAAGCTATTCGTGGTGTTCACTTTTAAGAATTACAAATTCGCCATATGGGTCGCCGCATTCGATACCTTTGGTTTGGGTTCCGCGAAAAGTGTACAACCCGGTCTTACCGGCGGGGTCATATTTTCCGCCATAGGCCAGGTCCATGAAAGCAGCGGCAACACCATTAATCATATGGGCGCTCATGCGAGGCGACTTCTTTCCCGGGTATGCTTCGGCGATATCGGCTTCATAATAGTCATATGCCCGAACCACCATTTTCTCGCCGGGGATTAATTCCACGATTTCGGCGTCGGCCCACCCCCAGGCCGTGAATACGGCAAATGCACCATGAAGGACATCTTCGGTTTTTTCCACCATGGGACCGACAACGGCGTCCCACTCCTTCGAGGTAATGATACCGTATCCTGTATGATAACCACATTCATGCCCCGCATTAATCAGCAGGTCTTCCACGTCCTTTTTTAAATCATCATCGACTGCTCCTACCATTCGCTGGGAAAATTCGTTCCAGAACCTGGCCGGCCATTGGTTAACCAGGACATTAAACGCAGGGATCAGTCCATCTTCATTGGCTTCCACAGATACTTTTGACATTTGGTCGATTACTTTTTGTCTATCGATTGCCATTGTAACCTCCTTTTTTCACATGGCCTATATGGCCACTTTGAAATGGGACTTTTCAGCTCCCATAACCTTACTCTGGGTTTCCGTCGCCTTATAGGTCCGCGTGGGTTTGTCAAACACAGCGGAAAACATACCGCAGAGATATCCACTGCCGATAAAATTAACCGGTTCCTTATGCTTTCCCCATTTCTTCAGCCAACCCTCATCCACATAGGGATGCGGCATATCGACTTCACCGCCGTTCACATCCGCGGAAACCACCGCCATTTTACCCATACCGATAGTGGAAAACATTTGACTGGCAAGCGCCAATCGTTCTTGTGGATCAGTTATCCCGTTTCTTTTGTAGTAACCGGAAAGCACATTGAAAACAACATCTTCAACAGTTTCCTTGAGAATATGGGTTCCTTCCACCAGTTCTTTGGCATCAATGGCCAATTGAGTAAAAAGAGTGGCGTAATGGTGGCAGTGCAGTACAGTAAGAACGTCGTTTAAATAATGACGTTTCCTTTTTGGATCAAATTTATGTTCAAGTTTAAGTTCTGGCATTTTACTTACCTCCTCTTAAAAATTTGTCAATGTCCTGGCCCAAAATTTCATCGGCTTCTTTTTTGAATTTGGCGATGATTTCAGGGGTATCAGCCATTTCCTCGGCTTTGGTTCTTGAGACTCCTGTCCTGACCGCTAACCTCATTCTCCCTTTAAAGCCGGCCTTATCGGTCACAATCTTGTAAATTTCATTCAATGTTAATCCCATTTTTCCTTTACCTCCTTATTAATTTTTTTCCTTCTTCATGGCATATTACCCATTATCCTGTAATCGCTTCTTCAAAAATATCAATAATATTCGGTACAACAACATTCAGCAGGAGTCCCAATTGTACTTTTTTCTTGTCGAACAGGATACTCCATTGGTAGTCACCCAGGTAAATAATGATAACCATATTATCTTTCACCAGGTCAATGAGATAGTAACGACCCAGCTCGAAAAAACCTTCCTCGGATTGACTCAGGACCTTGTACATTTGGTTGGTCAACTCGTTTAAAAGGGCGACGGCTTTTGGCTTTTCATTAAAAGCAACCAGGGCCTGTCCGTCGGCAGACGACCAAATAGCCGTGTGTATTAAACCTGCTCCAATCTTTGATTTTAATTGATCGACAGCATCTTGCATTTTCTTTACATCCATGATTTCCTCCTTGTTTATATATATGTTATCTTCATCTTCTTGGCCGGTATCCTTTGAATTTTCATCCAGTAATTTCATCGCATTCATCATTACCCCCATGAAAGGGATTTCGATGGTCTGATCCGGTATTTCTTTTTTTCCCAAATTAAAAAGGGAGAAATGTCCTTTTTTCATTTTTATCAAATGATAGACGGCCTCTTCTCCTATTTTTTGCCGGCATTGGGCATGGATAATTTCACCCTTGTTGAAGTATAAAAAGCCTTCATCGGTATTATCCGCAACCTTGACCAGCAAAGTTTTTTTCTCCAGGTTGATCAATTGTAAGAGGGACGTTAGTGAGATGGCTTCGATCGTCCCGGAGACTCCTTCTTCATCGGAGAAAAAATCTTTTATTTTTTCCTTAAACCAATTTAAATTAAAGGGTTTTAGAATGATTTCCACTCCTCCCAGTTGCTTGATCCTGGCAAGGACTTCGGCGCTGCCGTAAGCAGTCATGGCAATGAAACCGCCACCGTAACTTTGCTGCCTTAAATACACAATAAGATCCAGGCCGCTCTCACCGGGCATGCGGATATCCGAGACGATCAGGTCATATTTTTTCTTATTGCACAGGTCTATCGCTTCTTTTACTGAAAAGCAGATGTCGGTGGTAAAGATGTCTTTGTACTCAGCCAGGCCTTCTTTTAAGCCTTCTAAGAAAAATTTTTCATCGTCTACCAGTAATAGTTGCTTTATCATTTTTTACCTGCTCGTTTTTTTTTTAACCGGAAACATAATTGCATTTTTTGTGCCAAAATCCAGAAGACCATTATGAAAGGATTTCCGACAAATACGGTACATTTCCCCCGGTTCATTTAAAATCGATCGGTCCAAATTGGCCCATTCGTTTTGGCCCGCGCTGCTATGAAAATAGCCACCAAGGCACCAAGACACCAAGGAACACCAAGAAGTTTATTATGAAAAAATTCCTGGTATCCAGGTGGCTACTCTCCTATTTCAATCTCGTCGATTGCTTTCATTAGCCGGTCGGTTTCGGATAAAGCGATTAGGGGACAATCAAATAATCCCTATATCCGTTACCGCGACCGGGAATATATTAATCCGTGAAACAAAAAAGGAAAATTCAAAAGAGATTCAATACCGCCTTATTACCGGAAAAGGGGATATCCTGGCAACTATACGCACTGCGGCAAAAGTTGTTACGGTTTCAAAGAATTTGATTCTCTATACGCTGGAAGATGAAGATGAGAACCTGATGCTATATTGTGTAAAAATAGAGGGCGATGAAAAAAAGAGTTTATTGAGGCTCTAGATTATAGGTCCGTTGATTCCTTAAACAGTTTCAAAGAAGTGATAGTTTTTCTCGCATGTCCCTTTTTCCCCCTCTCAAATTTTCCTCACCGCTTAAAACTCTTTCCCAACCACTAAAAAGAGTCTCCCCAGTGCGGCAACCGATTTGGTTTAGATTTAATATACCTAATTGTATCCTTTTTCCCCAGCCCGGTGCATTTTTACCCAGCGGGGAAC
>JAUPLE010000436.1 GCA_030837085.1 Acidobacteriota bacterium
AAAAAAAATACCGGAAAAATTTCACGGCTTTTACTAAAACTCAGAGCTCATGGATTAATTTCCAAAATCCCCAGGTCTTTTAGATATAAAGTCACAAAAGAAGGGGTCCGAATAATGTCGGCTATATTAAAAATTCATCGGATTGAATTCCATCGAGCCGCAGCAGGATATTAAAAACGTTGTTTTTTTTGCACGCTTTCTCAGAGTATTAGTAAAAGGGTCCTGACACACTTTGTTACGCTTTCCACAAACCGTGCAGGTTGCAATATTCGCGGGCGGTGACTTCTTTGGCTGTAATTTTAAAGAAAGCTTCGGGCTTCTCGCCGGGATTTAAAAACTGGCGGTAGGCTTTCCCGTCCGCGATCAACTCGATCCATTCGATATAATGTTCAGCCAGCATCGGGTGCGCCACACTTCCCACTTTTACCAGGATGCCGTCCTTTTCTATTTCAAGAACAGGAACATGTTTTTCTTTGGCGGCGTCCACGGTATTCTCAACCATTAATTTCATTTCCTGATTGCAGCAAACCAGGGCGCCGGCGCCTTCGTGCAGGACTTCCACGATATTCCCGCACACTGCACATTTGTAAATCTCTAATCGTTTTGCCATCTTAAATTCTCCTTTTACATCGTTCTTAAATTAAAACTCTCTCATAAAGGGTTTATGCCTGTCAGCGATTTCATCGGCGAGGCGGTCCAGGGCAAGGAAATCTTGTTCCTGGGGGTGACCTTTACAAAAAACCGGTTCCAGAAGTTCTAATTTCAGGTTATTCAAGTTATTTTTGATAGTTTCCACAGCTTTGCCGCCCCAGCCGTAGGAGCCGATGATTGTCGCATACTTTGTTTTTGGTTTCAGGGCATTCACCAGGGAGGCGGCATAGACTGCGGCCGGGTGAGGGCCTGCCAGTACGGTGGGCGTACCGATAATCACGGTAGCCGCATCCACCAGGGCCATGGCCAGGTCGCCCAGGTCGGTCCGGGTCAGGTTAAACGGTTTTACGCCGACGCCTTTAGCGATTAATCGATCTACCAGGTGGTCTACCATATGCCGGGTGCTATCGTGCATGGAAACATAGGCTACCACCACGATATTTTCCAGCCGGTCGGAAATCCAGTCTTTGTAAGCATCGATAATCAACCGCGGCTTGTCGTAAAGCGGCCCGTGACTGGGGGCAATGATTTTGACATCAAGAGTTTCTACTTTCTCGATGTTCTTTTTAATGGCGACCCTGAAAGGCATCATGATTTCCGCATAATACCGTTTGGCATCCGCCAATACTTTGTACTCATCGTGGACAAACAGGTGACTGTCGGCCAGGTGGGAACCGAAAAAATCGCAGGAAAAAAGAATCTTATTCTCTTTGAGGTAGGTTACCATGGTTTCCGGCCAATGAACCCAGGGGGTAAAGTGGAACTCCAGGGTTTTATCGCCCAGCGATAGGGATTCCCCGTCCTGGATTGTGAGGAAATGTTCGTTCTTGATGAGTAGGAGGTCGGCCAGGAACCCTTTGCATTTTTCATTGGTCACTACTTTGGCATTGGGGAAACGCGCCAGGATATCCGGTATGCTCCCGGAATGATCTTGTTCCGCATGATTGGCAATGACATAATCGATCCGGGGAGCGGGCGCCCCAGCTCTTTCCAGATTGGAGATCAACTCATGGCTTTTGGTGGGGTCTACGGTATCGATAAGGGCTGTTTTCTCGCTGCCCAGGATGAGATATGAATTGTAAGTGGTTCCGTCCGGGAGGGGAATCAATTCGTCAAAGAGTCGGCGGTCCCAATCTTTCACGCCGACAGAGAGGATTTTTGGGGCAATTTCTTGGGCAATCATTTTTCTAATCATCTCCTTCCGGCAAAAAGCCGTCTTTTCCAATACCGCAGATGGGACAGACCCAATCATCCGGGATATCTTCAAACGTAGTGCCGGGTTTAATCCCGGAATCCGGATCTCCCGCCGCGGGGTGATAAACATAACCGCACACAGTGCATACGTATAGTTTCATCGCTTATTTCTCCTCACGCTGATATAATGCTTGATTACCATCCGGGGATCAGTTGCATTTATCGCAGTCATCTTCAAAACACATGCATTCGGGTTCGAAGTATTCCCTTTCGTGCAGACATGTAGGGCATTTGGCCGGGGGTTCGACGCCTTCATGGATATGTCCGCATTTGCTGCATTTCCAGCGGATAGGTTTGGATCTTTTATAAACGGTTCCTTTTTCGACCATTTCCAGCAATTTCTTGTACCTGGCTTCGTGGTGGCTTTCCACCTGGCCCACCATTTTGAAAATCCGCGCGGCTTCTTTCTCGCCTTCTTCTTCGGCTTCTTTGGTAAAGTCGGGGTACATCTTACTGGTTTCATGATGTTCGCCTTCCATAGCGGCTTTTAAATTGGCTTGGGTGTCGCCGATGCCCTTCAGCAACTTAAAATGTTCTTTGGCGTGCTGCATTTCGTTGTCGGCGGTCTCTGTGAATATTTTGGCAATATAATGATAGCCTTCTTTTGCGGCCACTTTGGCAAAATAGGTATATTTATTTCTTGCCATAGATTCGCCTGCAAAAGCGGCTTCCAGGTTTTTCTCTGTTTTACTCATCTTTGTCTCCTTTTTAAAATGATTTAATCTACTTCTTCCTCTTCGAACATATCTTTACCGACCCCACATAGGGGGCAAACCCAATCAGCCGGTAAATCTTCAAATGCGGTCCCGGGTTCGATTCCGCTGTCCGCGTCTCCTTCCGCGGGGTCATACACATAACCACAGGCAAGGCATACATATTTTTTCATTGTTTCCTCCTTTTCATTTTTTAGTTTATATACTTTACTAAAATAAAAAAATTTTGTCCAGTCTATTTTTATTTTTATAAAAGATCAGGGATTAGATTTTTTTTGACTGAAAATTGAAAAGACCTGTTTTCTCTTAGGGGAGTAAAGCAATTCCAGTTCTTTAATCGCTTTTCCGGCCAGGGTATGTTCCATATTTAATTCCAGGGCTTTTTTAAATTGTGCGTCGGCCTTTTTCAGGAAATTCCCGGAGCGGTACAATTCTCCCAGGGCAAACACCGGGTCTGCATTCCAGGGTTCCATATCCGCGGCTATTTTAAGATTTTTTTCAGCCGTCTTTTGCGTTTCAGGGGATTTGGCCTGGCACAACCCCAGTAATAAAAAGTAAGAAGCTTTCGAGGTATCCAATTTCACAGCCTCTTCCAGCATCGACGCCGCTTTCCAGTACTGCTTCAGTTTGTACAGGGCATTCGCTTTTAAATACAATTCCCTGGCTTTCTTGCCTTCGTGGCCGGGGAGAGCTGCTTCCTGTAAATTTTCTTTATCTTTATACCCCCCCAGGTCGTATTCTCTCTTCTTTTCAGCATGGATTAAAACCTCGAAGGCCCTGTTTATCTCGGCAAAAACCTCGGTGGCTTTTTTCTTCACTGTTGAGTCGGGGGCTGCCTGTATCCGGTCGGGGTGGTATTTTTTCGTATAGTTTAAATATGACTCTTTTATTTCGCTGACGGGGGCTGTTGTTTTTACATTGAATAGCTTATAGTAATCCACCTTGTTGGCTTTAATTTGTTCATATAGTTCGTTGATCTCTTCGACATTTTTGTTTTGCTCCTTATCTACCGTATACTCAACAAAATCCATCACATTCAAAAGATAGAGCAAGATTATTTTTTTCCAGAAAAAAGTTTCCGGTACGATCAGGTTCGAAACAATTTGGGCAATGGGGGTATTGGAGAAATTTGTTAATTTCATATAGAACTTGATATCCTCGGAGGAGAGGAACCTGGCCGTGGATTCGGGTAAAGGCGCGGCTACCGGCGCCCTGTACAAAAACCTCTCTTTGAAATAGGACACCTTTTCTATTTTATCCACGCCTTCGGTGATAATTGAGGGTAATTTGATTTTGAAATTCTGGTTCCCCGGGACTTCCGGGGTCTTTTCGGTGAATTTCCATTCCCCTTCGCTCAGTCCGAACATGGATATAGCAATTGTTTTGACCTGGTATAGGAGAGCGTAATAGATGTCATGGGAACTCAAATTGGTGATATCCGCCAGGATTTCTCCGACTTTGCGGGTGGAGTTTGCTTTGATTTTAGTGAGTTTGGTAAATTCAGTGGCGGTAATTTTACCGGTAGCCAGGAGGATGTCACCCAGGCGTTCCTGTGCCATGGAAGTGCAGGCAAAGACCAGGTCTCCTTTCGCAAAATAAAGTTCTTTGCGAAAAAGTTTGCCGGTTACAACCAATTCGCCGCTCATATTGTCTTTAAAAATTTTCTTGAATATCAGCGGCACAGGGTATTTGTTAATTGCGTTGGCCATTGCAGTATCATTAATACAGAAAATTCATTGATTTGTCAATCGATAAAATGGGGATTGCTAGAAAAATCTTTTTTTTTATTGAATATTTTTTTTTTTTTGTTTATACTTTTACTTCCAATAAAGGAAATAAGTTAAAAGGAGGTAGAATGAAACGTCTATCAAAGTGTTTAGGGATTTTAGTGTTAACCATGACAATGACCATCGGTCTGTATTCCAACGGTGTTAACCTGAATGGAAACGGTTCCAAGGCCATTGCTATGGGAGGCGCTTTTGTGGGACTTGCGGATGATTACAGCGCCGTATTCTGGAACCCCGCCGGTTTGACCCAGATGAAAGAGGCCAGTTTATCGTTTTTCGCAACGAATATTATTCCGAAAGCTACCTATAAATTGGCAGCTCTCGGAATCGATGCCAAGAGCGAGAACAAGATGTACCCGTCTGCCGGCATCGGATACTTCAAACCCCTTTCAGAGAACATGGTGTTCGGAGTATACGCATATGTTCCCTCTGGGTTGGGTGCAAAATGGAACGGAGCAAACTTGACGGCTCTCAGTGGAGGAACTACCTACAAATGGGAGAGCTTCCTCGGCGTGTTTGCACTTTCTCCCACCATCGCTGTAAAATTGACCGAACAAGTCTCCTTTGGAGTTGCCTTGAACCTGGATTACGGCATGCTGAAATTAAAAATGCCGGCATTAGGTCAATATGAAGAGGATATCAAAGGATTCGGCTTTGGCGCCACTTTCGGCTTGCTCTTTAAAGTAAATGAGGCAATCAGGTTCGGGCTGAGTTTCAAAACCCCGATGAAGGCGACACTTAATGGCGACGCCACTATGTCGGGCGCTGCACTCTTCGGGCTGCCCACCACTGACGATGCGAAAAGGAAAGTAACCTGGCCCATGTGGCTTGGCGCCGGTCTCTGTTTTAAACCGGTGGACAATTTCACCCTTACCATTGACGCCCAGTATACCAACTGGAAAAAACTGAAGAATATCCCCATGGCCTATACCAATGCCGGTTGGATACAGTATTTTCAAGAGGGATCGGACCTGCAGTTAAAGTGGAAAGATGCGATTCAATGGCGGTTTGGGTTGGAATATGGGCTCTCCGACGCCGTTTTCTTACGGGCTGGTTTCTATACCGATCCCTGCGTATCAGCCATCGATACCCATAACATCTTGCTCCCTGAAGTGGGATACAAGTGGATCACTTTCGGCTTGGGTTATAAATCCGGGAATATCACCTTCGATCTGGCCGTCGAATACGGCATGGGCAAAGATGTGACAGTGAGTTTCGCGGATGCAGGCGACGGTATGCCCGGCACCTTTGGGGCGGATATTTTAGTTCCCAATCTCGCCGTGACCATCCGTTTGTAAAAAAAGTTAAAGCTTAAAAGGTTGAGGTTGAGGTGAAATTCCTCAACCTCCTCCTTAACCTTTCCCTATAACACATTCTTCACTCTTTCTCCCTGTCCCGTGGTCAAACAGGGGGCTTTTTTTTAGTTTTGTTTTCTGTTATAATGACTTATCGATTATTTAACTTTCCGGCGCAGCCGGTTTAGGAGGTAACTTAATGGAAGAAACCGAAACCATATATGTTCCCGCGGACGTCCCGAATGGGAGTATTAATGAGTATTTGAACAATTACGATGAGATCACCCTCGGCTCCGGTCGCCTGATGCTCTTTGCAGGAGATCAAAAAATTGAACATTTAAACGAAGATTTCTACGGTGAAGGTATCCACGAAGATGACCATGAACCGGAACATCTTTTTAAGATTGCCAATGCCGCGGAAATCGGGGTTTTTGCCGGCCAGATGGGGTTAATTTCAATGTACGGCAGGGATTATCCCGATATTCCTTACCTGGTGAAATTGAATTCCAAAACCAACCTGGTAAAAACCGCCCAGGAAGATCCGCTGTCCGCTCAACTGATGGATGTGGAGCAGGTAGTGGAATTCAAAAACAATTCAGGGCTGAATATTTTAGCAGTGGGCTATACTATTTACCTGGGCAGCAAGTTCGAACAGATCATGCTGCAGGAAGCGGCCCAGGCGGTTTATAAAGCCCATCAACACGGCCTGGTGACCGTACTCTGGATATATCCCCGGGGCGCCGCTGTAAAGGATGAGAAAGACCCGAACCTGATTGCCGGCGCTACCGGCGTCGCCGCCTGCCTGGGCACGGATTTTGTCAAGGTGAACGCCCCCAAAAAAGAAGGCATGAAATCCGCTGAAATTCTGAAACAAGCCGTCCTGGCCGCTGGGAAAACCAAAGTGATCTGCGCCGGCGGTTCCAGCACCGATCCCAAAGCCTTCTTACAAAGCTTGCGCGACCAGATTACCATTGCCGGCGCATCCGGCAACGCCACAGGCCGGAATATTCATCAGAAATCCCTGGAAGAAGCAATCAGGATGTGCAACGCCATTACCGCAATAACGATCTACGACAAACCCGTCGACGATGCTTATAAAATATACCTGGGTGAAGGATGAAGGATGACGGCTGACGGCTGAAGGGTGATTAGAAAAAAATATTTGTTTTAATCGTTTTGTATTTGACAGCAGCTAGAAATTTTGGTACTATACGATACTAAAAGTTTGCCGTTTTTTCATCCCTTTATTGCCCATAATAGATAGACAAGTAATCAATTGGAGGTTAAAATGATAAAAGGAAAATACCTTTTCACGTCTGAATCCGTAACAGAAGGACATCCCGACAAGGTTTGCGATCAAATCTCGGATTCGATACTGGATGCCTGCCTGGAACAGGACCCGGACTCAAGAGTGGCGGTCGAGTGCCTCACAAAAACCGGTTGTGTCGTGGTGGCCGGTGAGCTGACCACAAAAGGGTACGTTAATATTCCTAAAATCGTAAGGAATACGTTGAAAGAGATCGGATATACCCACTCGAAGTACGGGATCGAGTATGAAACCTGCGCCGTACTGGTGCATCTTGAAGAGCAATCCCCGGATATTTCCATGGGTGTTACCGACGGCGAAGGATGGTTTAAAGAACAAGGGGCCGGAGACCAGGGTATGATGTTCGGTTACGCTACCAACGAGACCCCGGAATATATGCCCCTGCCCATTTACCTGGCCCATAGGCTGACCCAAAAGCAAGCTGAGGTCAGGAAGAATAAAGAGATTCCCTACCTGGCGCCGGATGGCAAAGCCCAGGTAACGGTTGAATACCAGAGCGGGAAACCTGTTCGGGTCACCACGGTGGTTGTATCCAATCAGCATGATGCAGGCCATTCCCACGATGAGATCGAAAAGGATATCATTGAGAAAGTGATTAAACCGGTGTGCGGTAAATGGCTTAATGATGATACCAAATTCTACGTTAATCCCACCGGTAGTTTTATAATTGGCGGACCCCAGGCTGATGCCGGCCTAACCGGCCGTAAGATTATTGTGGACACCTACGGTGGAATGGGTAGACACGGCGGCGGCGCCTTCTCCGGGAAAGATCCCTCCAAAGTCGATCGTTCCGGCGCATATACGGCCAGGTATGTAGCCAAAAATATCGTGGCTGCCGGGCTGGCGGAAAAATGCGAAGTCCAGGTAGCTTACGCTATCGGCGTTGCCGAACCGGTTTCTGTTAATGTCGCCCTCTTCGGCACCGGTAAAATCGATGAAGAAAAACTGGTTGAACTAATCAGGAAAATATTCCCCTTAAAACCCGCCGACATATTGAGTCAATTGGGGCTCAAACGGCCTATATATGCCAAAACCGCTGCTTACGGCCACTTCGGAAGAGATTCTTTCCCCTGGGAAAGACTTGACAAAGTGGATGAATTGAAAAAGTTGGCAGGCTTGAAGAAATAAAGTTCTTGGCACAGCCGGGGGATATGAAGATGTAATGATCTACCCTCTATCCTCCAGGCTGTACCAATGAAAGTTGTATCAAGGTGGAAAGTTGTACTTATATGTTTTTATAGATTATATAAATTACCATGAAACAGGAAAAAATTTTAATTGCCGATGATGAGGCAGATATCAGGGAATTATTGGGAGATTTCTTAAGAGAGGAAGGTTTCCAGTGTATCCTGGCTGTGAACGCTTTCGATGCCTTAGAGAAGTTCAAATCCGAGGGTAATATCGACCTGGTGATGTCGGATATCCGCATGCCCGGCAGGACTGGACTCGAATTACTGATTGATGTAAAGGGTATTGATGAAGATGTCATGGTTATTATGATCTCCGCGGTTAAAGACATCGAGTCCGCAATTACAGCGATGTCCAGGGGCGCCTACGATTATGTGGCAAAACCCTTTAAATTGACGGAAGTGGGATTGATTGCCAGGAAGGCCCTTGAGAAACGGAAATTGGTACTGCAAAACAAAGAATACCAGCGGGAACTGGAACGAATGGTGGCGGACCGAACCCGAGAGTTGCAAAATGCCCTTGAAGCGCTGGATAGAACGTATATATTTACATTAAGGGCGTTGGTTACCGCCCTGGATACCCGCGACGAAGAAACTCAAGGACATTCCCTGAGGGTCGCTAAATATACTCTTAAACTGGCGGAATTAATGGGATGGGGCGACACGGAGCAATTAAAAACGCTGGAATATGGCGCATTGCTCCATGATATCGGGAAAATCGGCATCCCGGACGCCATCCTGAAGAAACCGGGAGAATTAACCAAAGCGGAATGGGAAGTAATGAGAACTCACCCGGAAGTGGGGTACAAAATCCTTCACAAAATCGAATTCCTGGAAGAGGCCTCGGAAATCGTACTTTTCCATCATGAACGTTACAAGGGCGCCGGTTACCCTTCGGGCTTGAAAGGGAAAGATATCCCTATTGGGGCGCGCATTTTTGCCGTGGCCGATACAGTCGATGCCATGACCTCTGAACGTCCGTACAGGGATGCCCTGACGTTTGAGGACGCCTCGAATGAATTGAAAAAATATTCCGGTATTCAATTTGATCCCCGCGTAGTCGATGCTTTTCACTCGGTCCCCTTGGACTTCTGGAAACAAAAACGAATCGATATTGATCTCCGCTTTAAAGACCCTGACTTTCTACTTTAAAAATAGAGCATAGATCGCTGCATCTTCTACCGGTTCTGAATAGTAGTTCTTGCGTACATCGATCCTTTTGAAATGATACTTTTCATACAAGGTGACAGCCGCGGTATTTGATTGTCTCACCTCTAAGAATATCTCTTCAACCTGTCGAGCCCGGGCTGTTTCCAGCATAAAATCCATTAATTGCGCCCCGATACCTTTTTTTTTATATTTTTCTATCACGGCAATGTCGTGGAGTTCCAGGGTCTCCTGGATGATCCAAAAGATAATATAGCCGATAATTTCATGTGTTACGGTATCTTCTGCCACATAAAAAAAAGCAATATCATGGTCCAGTTCATCGTAAAAGGATTGCTTTTTCCAGGGATTGGAAAACTGTTCTCGCTTAATATAATAAACAGCGTCGATGTCAGCGGGCCTCGCTTTACGGATCAGTATGTTGCGGGCTGCCGGAGGCATTTCTTTATGTTTCGGGGAAATTTATCTCCGC
>JAUPLE010000437.1 GCA_030837085.1 Acidobacteriota bacterium
ACATGGAAAGGTGGTGGTTGGCGGGGGATAGGCGTATAACGAGGCGCCTAATTCCCCCCAATTAATAAGACCTCCCGGAGGGAGGCCGTTTCTTTTTGGTTCCGGCTCGACCGGGCTAAGCGGAGGACTAAAATGACATATCAAGGAATGAGAATAGACCAGAAAGTGTCGGACCTGAACATGATATTAATTTATCTCAACGGTTGGGAAGAACAGTCACGGAAAGTACCGGGCGGAAAGGTTTTTAGGGCCTGGAAAAACTACCCTTTCGATATTCTCAATGAGTTAGAGAGACAGAACCTGATTCGCCAGTACCCGAAATCGATTATTGTTACGAGAGAGGGGCAAATGAAAGCGGAAGAGTTGTTGCATAGGTATTTTTACCCGCAAAAGAAGGTATGAATTTACACAAGCAAATTTTACGGTTCGCCGATGATTACCAGAACACCCGATTCCTTTCTGAACATTATCAGGCTCAACCCCAAATTAAAACACATGCACCTAACCGGGAGCGCTCGAATAAAAGTTCCAAAGAAATCCAGGGGACACTCTGAAAAACTTTTTATTTATGTTATAATATGGTATCATATAAATAGGCGTTCGTCTCAAACGCTCAAACGTTCGGATGCTCAGCCGGAGGAGTTTCGATATGGCTTTTAAATTCTCCGTCATAATGGTGTGTTTTATTTCCATGTTTCAGTTTTTTTTACATGGTGAACAGGGGCAGACTGGCAGCAAATGGATGCCTCACATGGACTACATCAAAAAAACTGCCGGTCACATCAAGATCGATGGTCACATCAATGAAGAAGCCTGGGAAAACGCTGCAATTATAGATGTAAATAACGAGATCATGCCGTCCGAAAATATTGAGGCCCCGGTAAAAACGCAATGCCTGGTTCTTTACAGCGATAAAAATCTGTATGTCGCGTTTAGAGCTTTCGATCCCCACCCGGAGGAGATTCGCGCCTGCATGCGGGACCGGGATAATATTTTCAATGATGATATGGTGGGGGTCTTTATCGATACATTTAACGATGAAAATCGCGCCTTTGTTTTTTTAACCACCCCCCTGGGAATCCAGTTGGACGAAATCATCAGTGAAGGGGGGGCTTATGAAGATGAGTCCTGGGATGCAATCTGGCGATCAGCCGCACACATCGATGATAAAGGCTATGAAGTAGAAATGGCTATCCCCTTCAAGGCCCTGCAGTTCCCTCGGGGCGCCGATATCCAAACCTGGGGATTTATGCCTGTGCGCATCTACCCTCGAAGTCAACGGCATCAAATCACCAATTTCATTCATAACCGCGGCAATCCTTGCCTTCTATGTCAATCACATAAATTAACAGGCATTAAAGACGCTTCCCCCGGTAAGAATATCGAACTGGACCCTACGCTCACCGCTTTCCACACGGATGAAAGGAGCGATTTCCCGGACGGGCCAATGAAAAAGAAAGATGCGGATATGGATGCCGGGATATCCGGTAGTTGGGGTTTCACCTCAAACCTGACTCTCAGCGCCACGGTGAATCCTGACTTTTCCCAGGTGGAGGCAGATATCGCCCAACTGGACATCAATACCCAGTTCGCCCTCTATTACCCTGAAAAACGCCCTTTTTTCCTGGAAGGCAAAGATTTTTTTTCAACTTTAATCAATGCGGTATATACCCGTACCCTGGCAGACCCTTCATGGGGTGTGAAAGTATCCGGTAAAGAGGGGAAAAATGCCCTGGGTTTCTTTTTGAGCCGGGATAATATAACCAACCTTCTTTTTCCCGGTGCGGAAAGTTCTTATTACACCTCATTGTCCCAGGGCGCCACGGCGGGAGTTATTCGCTACCGCAGGGATATCGGCGCTTCATCCACTATAGGTATCCTGTTTACCGACAGGGAAGGCAAAAGCTATTACAATCGACTGGCAGGTATAGACGGTCTATTAAGAATCGCCGGGTCAGATACCATCCGTTTCCAGGTCCTCGGGTCCTCTACTCTTTACCCCACCGTTTCCGCTAAGACATTTATTCAAAAAGAGCATAGGATGAGTGGTTATGCGATGAATTTTTCCTACCGGCGAGAGGCCCGTACATACGGTTGGAATCTTTGTTATGAAAATTTTAGCCCTGATTTTCGCGCCGACCTGGGATTCATCCCCCAGGTAAACTACTGGAAAGGCCTGGTGAGTTTGAATTATATTTTTTGGGGGAAAGAGAATTCTTTTTTTCCCCGCATCGGTATTGGCGGCGACTTCTTCCAGGTAAAGGAACACCAGGGCGGACGGCTGCTGGATCGGCAAGGAGATATCTGGGTGGATTTTGACATGCCGCTGCAGTCCTATCTCTCTCTAGCCGCCGGTAAACAGGAAAAAATATATAATTATGTTCATTTTAACCAGGATTTTTTCCAGGTATATTTCCGGGTTCGTCCCAGCGGTAATTTTAACCTGGACTGTTATTCCGTTGTCAAGGATGAGATCGATTATACGCACACCCGCCCGGGGAAATATTTCAACATCGAACCGCGGTTAAATTACAACGCCGGGAAACATCTCCAGGCGTCCCTTTCTTATTCGTATTCCCATCTCGATGTGGAGCAAGGGCGACTTTTTCGCACCCATCTTGTCCAGGGCAACTTGATATATCATTTCAATAGGTGGGCTTTTTTGCGAGGCATCTTCCAGTACACGGATATTGCCCAGGATACTTCCCTCTATACAGATCCCGTGGACCCGGAAAACCGGCGCCTGTTTATGCAGTTCCTCTTTTCTTATAAACTCAATCCCAGGACGGTTCTCTTCCTGGGCTATTCGGACAATTACCTGGGACTGCTGGATATCCCCCTAAAGCAACACGATCGGACGTTCTTTTTAAAAATCGGCTATGCATTATCCATATAAAATAAATAGAACACCCGGCAACTTTGGCCGGAAAAGGAGAAATGATGAATCATTTTAAAAAGTTAATTGTTGTTTTTACAATAATGGGCTTATGGTTCCCGTTGTATTGTGGTGAAAAGGCCCCTCTCAAGTACCCCGTTATAAAAAAAATAAACCACGTCGATGATTATCACGGCGTCAAGGTTAGCGACCCTTACCGCTGGTTGGAAGATGTAAATTCCAAAGCCACGGCCCAATGGGTAACAGCGCAGAAAAAACTCACGGATAGTTACCTGGCGGGAATTCCATTCCGGGAAAAAATCAGAGCGCGTTTAACGGAAATCTCCAATTATGAAAAATATAAGAACACCTCTAAAGAAGGGGAATATTATATTTTCTGGAAAAATACCGGGCTCCAGGATCAATCCGTAGTTTATATTCAAAAAGGATTGACCGGGGAAGCAAAAGTCCTGTTGGACCCCAATACCTTCTCTAACAATGGAGCTACTACTCTTACTAATGTTACTCTATCCAACGATCAAAAGTACGTCGGTTATGAAATTTCCCCGGGCGGGTCTGATTGGCGAGAGTATTTTGTCATGGAAACGGAAACCGGGAAAAAGTTGGCCGACCGTGTTCAATGGGCGAAGTTCTCCGAAATGTCCTGGTATAAAGACGGTTTTTTTTACAGCCGTTACGATGAGCCCAAAGAGGCGGATAAACTAAAAGCCAAAATCGAATTTCAAAAAATTTTTTATCACAAAGTCGGTACGCCCCAATCCGAAGATAAATTGATATACTCTGATAACACCAAGCCTCAATTGGGATTTGGCGCTAACGTCACAAGCAGTGAAAAATACCTGGTTATTACCGCCTGGGAAGGTTCGGCGACTCACAATTTCCTTTATTATAAAAACCTGGAAACAAGTTCGGCCGTGTTCCCCCTTATCGATAAGCCCCTGGCTCAACTCAATTTTGTGGGCGAATTGGATGACCGGTTCCTGGTAATGACCGATTATGAAGCTCCCAATTTCAAATTGGTTCTTATAGATCCCCAGGATCCTCAAAAAGAAAATTGGAAAGTGATCATCCCCGAATCAAAAGATAAAATGGATGGCGTCTCATTTGTGGGCGGCAAGTTGATCGTCTCCTATCTAAAGGATGCCAATACGGTGGTCTCTGTGTTTGAACCGGGGGGGCAAAAACTGTATGATATTGCCCTGCCGGGTATTGGAACAGCAGCCGGTTTCCAGGGCAGAGAGGATGATAATGAGGTATTTTATACCTATTTCTCTTTTACTACTCCCCCCACCACCTACCATTACTTGATAAAGGAGAACAAATCCGAGGTGTTTCGCAAAGCCAATGTTCAATTTGACCCGGACAAATTTGTAACAACCCAGGTATTTTATGAAAGTAAGGACAAGACCCGGGTTCCTTTGTTTATCGTACACAAAAAAGGTTTGGAATTGAACGGTCAAAATCCCGCCTTTCTTTATGCTTATGGCGGTTTCAATTCATCTATGCAGCCCTATTTTAGCTGGACCATCATTCCCCTGCTGGAAAGCGGCGGTGTTTTTGCCATGGCCTGTCTCAGGGGCGGCGGTGAATATGGGGAAGAATGGCACCGCGCCGCTATGTTCGAAAAAAAGCAAAATGTCTTCGACGACTATATTGCCGCGGCCGAATACTTGATTGCCAAAGGATATACTTCAGCGAAGAAATTAGCTGCTTACGGCGCTTCCAATGGCGGTTTATTGGTGGCAGCCGTTATTAACCAGCGACCGGACTTGTTCCAGGTGGCTTTTCCCGCGGTAGGAGTGCTGGACATGCTTCGCTATCAAAAGTTTACCATCGGTTGGGCCTGGGCAGGAGAATATGGCTCCAGTGATAAACCCGAACAATTTAAATATCTATATGCCTATTCCCCGCTGCACAACATTAAAGAGGGAATCGCGTACCCGGCCACGCTGGTGGAAACCGCGGACCATGACGACAGGGTTTTCCCGGCCCATTCTTTTAAGTACATTGCCTCGATGCAGGAAAAGTACAAAGGGAATAATCCCATCCTTCTCCGGGTAGAGATAAAAGTCGGGCACGGCACCGGTTCCACTACCTCAAAGACCATTGAACGGTATACCGATATGTATTCATTTATGTTCTATAATATGGGAATTACCCCGGAATTCAAATAATAAAGGAGATTACAATGATAAAGAAAATCGATCATATTGCCATTGCGGTTACTGACCTTGATGAAGAAATCAAACGCTACCGGGATGTGCTGGGACTGGAATTCCACGGCGCCGAAGTGGTGGCGGACCAAAAAGTAAAAGTGGCATTCTTCAGCGTCGGCGACGTTCATATTGAATTGACTGCCCCCACGGAAGAAGATTCCCCGGTTGGGAAATTTATTAGTAAACGAGGCGCCGGGATTCATCACATCGCTTACGAAGTGGATGATATTGGAGCCCAAATCAAAGATTTCCAGGCAAAAGATATCAAGATGATCGACAGCGAACCGCGCATCGGCGCCGGTAACTGTAAGATCGTTTTTGCCCACCCCAAAAGTTTCTCCGGGGTGCTGGTGGAATTAAAACAAAAATAGCCCCCTTGGTGTTTCTTTGTGCCTTGTACTGGCGTGCCTTGGTGGCAACATTTTCATGGTATCCGGACAGAAATTGGCTTGTTTGATTTTATTAAGAATTGGTACTTGAAAAATAAGGTGTTTTGGTTTATTATGAGCATACCAATGAGAAAGACAATTAAAACTAGGACCAATAAGTTTAACTCAACAAAAATAATATAGGAGGATCATTTTATGGATTATACATTTTCCAATGTTTCAAATCGAATCGTACGATCAGAAATAAGAGAGATTCTTAAATGGACCCGCAAACCCGGGGTCATTTCTTTTGGCGGCGGCTTACCCGACGCGTCGTTGTTTCCCCTTGAGGATATAACCCGGATAACCGCTGAAGTTTTAGAGAAAAAAGGGTACTTAGCGCTCCAATATGGGCCCACCGAAGGCGAACCACCCATGCTGGAAGCCCTGTCAGCCCACATGAAATCCTATGGCGACGATACCACGCCGGAACAGATCTGTATCACATCATCTTCACAGCAGGGACTTGACCTGATGGGGCTATTGTTCCTGGACGAAGGCGCCCCCATTATCATGGAGTTGCCGTCCTACCTTGGGGCCATCCAGGTTTTCCGCCGCTGTCTCGCCGATATGCGCGGCATCCCCCTGGATGACGAAGGCATGGACCTCAACGCCCTGGTTAAAGAACTGGATAAACTGGCAAAAGAAGGTAAAAAACCCCGCTTTATTTACGTTATCCCGGATTTCCAGAATCCCTCCGGCATAACCATGAGCCTCGCCCGAAGGAAAGAACTTGTTAAAATCTCAGCCGACAGGGGCATCCCCCTACTGGAGGATTCTCCGTACCGCGAACTGAGTTTTACCGGTGAGACGCTGCCTAGCCTCTGGACCCTTTCCGGCGGAAAAGGAGTGATTATGATGAAAACTTTCTCAAAGACACTCTTTCCCGGTATGCGTATGGGTTGGGTCGTGGCCGATCCCTTTGTAATCGATAAAGTGGTAATGCTCAAACAGTCCGTAGACCTTTGCACTCCCTCTTTTACCCAGCTTATCCTGGCCGAGTATATTAAACAAGGCAAAATGAAAGAGACGCTTAATAAGGCCATCGCATGCTATAAACCAAAACGCGAAGCCATGCTGAACGCCCTGGAAAAATATATGCCGAAAGAAGTCAAATGGTCGAAACCTTCTGGCGGGATGTTTCTGTGGGTGGTACTGCCTGAAAAACTCGATACCAAAGAGATTTTCATGACGGCCATCGAACATAATGTGGCCTATGTCACCGGCAGACCGTTCCACTGCGACAATTCCGGCGGTAATACCATGCGCTTGAACTATTCTTTCCCTTCCATCGAACAAATCGATACAGGCATCCAACGTCTTGCCGATGCCATTAAAGAGGTATTATAAGCGCCTCTGGCAGCCAGGGGGCTCTTTTAAAAAATTGCCCCCTGGACCCCTACAAAACTTTTGATTATTACTCTTAACCGATTGCTCTTTTCTTAATACACAGCGTTTGGAAATACGTTTTACCGTTCCGCTCTACCCTCTCAATCCCATGAATATCACTTTCATAACCAGGGAACTCATTCTCAAAATTCTGCCGCAGCACCAGGTACTCATAAATTGGATTCATATCCTTGCCCAATGACTTTTCCATCAATTCACCGCCCATCATAATCGGTATACCCGGGGGATACGGCACTAACATCACTCCAGCAATATGCCCCATCATTTTCTCAATATCCACATATTCCACTTTCTTTTTTACCACATGATGATACGCTTCAGCCGGCATCATCACCTGCCTGGGTATAAGATTAAATGCTGCATCCAACTTTTTCAACATCATATGGTCGCTGAGATACCGATGCATCCCCTGGCAATGATCCTTTAAACCCAGGTTTTTATATTGGCCCGGGTACTGGGCTACCAATTCGGGAAAAACCTCCGCCAACGGCGTATTCGCGTCATATAACTGTTTAAACTTAAATAATTCCGCCAGCAAAGTTCCTTGCTTTCCTTTTGTCGTTCCCAATGAATTGAGCATTAACCAGGAATAATAATCTGTTTTTTCCGCCACAATACCCTTGGAAATCAAATAATTCGTAACCACCGCGGCCGGGATGCCTTCCTTGCTTATATTTCCTTTAACATCAAGCCCAGGACAGGTAAAAGTCAATTTGACCGGGTCCAACATGGCATAATCATCTTCCATATCATTGAACCCGTGCCAGTCATTGCCCGCCGTCATTGTCCAGGCCTCCTGGTCACTGGCCAACACCACCGTGGGTACATCTTCAAACTGCGTCGTTTTACCTTTATATCTCACCTTTTCAGGCTGCCACATACCGAAGAACCAATCCTTTTTCTTTTTGAATTCCTTCTTGATAGAGGCCATTTTCTTTCGCAGTTGGATCGCTTCGACAATAATATCATTCCAGATCATTTCGCCGTTATCATGCATCATCTTAGTTGCTACATCCAGGGAAGCAATCATATTGTA
>JAUPLE010000438.1 GCA_030837085.1 Acidobacteriota bacterium
GTAAAGCTGAGGATATGTACGTATTGCCCGAAGAAATATATAATAAAAATTGGCGACACCTTTCCGGGATGGAATATCGTGAATATGGCAGGCCCTTTTCATACAATGTCCTGTGGAAAAAAGGCCCGTAGGACAAAATGAAAAAATCAAGCATTGAGATATTGAATACTCCTTTTAGAGCGCGCTCCATGTTCTTCGGGCACGGTAACATAAATCCGTGTTAATCTGCGTAATCTGTGGACCCTGGACCTGTTTTTATCTTTTCCTTTTTCAGGTAAGAGGAAAATCTCAGGGTAAAAACCAAAGACCCCAGCAAACTGAAGATTCCTGCCAATAAGATAGTCGTGGGCACGCCGATACTGTGGGCAATAGTCCCGGTAATTAAGTTCCCAAACGGCATGGTCCCAAAAAATGACAACAAGTAGAAAGCCATCACCCGGGCCCGTTTACTGTCTTCGATGTTGGTCTGCAAAAACGTATTGCTGGCGGTCATGATGGTCACCATACCGAACCCGATGATAACCATTAAAATAAGCGACAATATAAAACTGTGAGACCGGGAAAGAGCAATCAATCCTAGGCCGAAAATGGTGGAAGAGGCGCCGGCTATTTTCCACAATCCACGGGTATCTTCCCGGGCGGCCATTAGAATGGAACTGAGAAGCGCCCCCACCCCCATTGCCCCCATTAAAAAACCGAGGCTGCTGGGTCCCCCTTTCAATATTGCCGTGGCCAATATGGGCAGCAGCACGGTGAACGACATCCCCAATAACGCCACAAAAGCAAAATGAAGTAAGGTCAGGCGTATGGGCCTGGAACCGAAGGTGTAGATAAACCCTTCCTTCAATTCCTGTAAAATCCCGGCTTTGACTGGAGAAATATTATCCTGGGTGGTGATTTTCATGGCCAACAGGGCCAATATCACTGCCAGGAAACTTAAGGCATTTAAAAGAAAGCAAACGCCTTCCCCGGTCAAGGCGATCAACAAACCCGCCACTGAAGGCCCGATTAAACGGGCGCTGTTAAACATGGCGGAATTCAGGGCAATGGCATTGGACAGGTCTTCCCGGTGATCCACCAACTGCACGATAAAGGAATGCCGTGTGGGCGCGTCAAGGGCATTGGCAACCCCTAAAAAACAACCTAAAACAATGATCTGCCACATGGATATCCAATGAGTGAATACCAGGATAGCCAGGATTAATGCCAGGATCATCATACTAACCTGGGTAACGATCATTGTCCGGTAACGGTTCCACCGGTCGGCCAGCACGCCGGTCAATGG
Organism: Acidobacteriota bacterium; assembly: GCA_030837085.1. GTDB lineage: Bacteria > Acidobacteriota > Aminicenantia > UBA2199 > UBA2199 > JAKAGC01. The sequence goes on from JAUPLE010000438.1 coordinate 1,286, forward strand.
AGTTAAGATCATCATGGGAGTCTGGGTGATGAACCCCACTACTCCTAACATGAATGCGGATTCTGTCAGGCGGTAAACCAACCAACTCAAAGCCACATTTTGCATCCAGGTGCCGATAAGCGAGACGCCCTGGCCCAAAAAATATAATTGGTAATTACGGGAACGGAAAGCACGGACCAGCGTACCAAAAGATTTGGCCGGTTTTAATTTATCGTTACCTTCCGTCATTATTGTTTTCTCATTTTTTCCCAGAGCTTGTTCCCCATCTCACGGGCGAATTGCAGTATCTCATTTTCATCTACAGTCAGCACTTTCTTATCTTTTACAATGAACTGACCGTTGGAGATGACGCTTTCCACGTGACATGAATCAATGCCAAAAACAAAATGGCCGGTAAAGTTGTTTTGATGGATTTCAGTGGGGGTATCGTAGTCCAATATCACCATGTTTTTTTCTCCTTCGCCTCTGAATCTGTTCTCTTTCAAATAGTGGTGGACCTTCCGGAATCGCCGGTAGATGCCGTCCGGGGTTATGGATTCGACGTTCTGCCCCACCAGGTAAGCGGCTTTGGCGCTGCGCAGCATATCGCTGTGCATGCCGTCCGTGCCCAACATGATGTTTTTCCCAAGGCCCCTTGGGTTGAAGATACCGACATTATTATTCAGGTTACTTTCTGTATTTTGCGCCACATAAACCGGCGACTTTTGGAGAAGCTCCCGCTCTTCCGCGTCCAGGTGGAGGCAATGGCCCAGGATGCTTTTTGAAAAAGCCAGGACGCCTGCCTGGGAGAATCTCCGGATCACGCGTTTCCCATGATCGCGCAGGCAGTAGTCCTGGTCGATGGGGTCTTCGGCGACGTGCACATGGATGCCGGAGTCGTACTTTTCAGCCAGGGCCACGGCTTGTTTAAGCAGGTCGTCCCCCACGGTGAAAGAGGCATGGAGCCCGACCAACCCCTGGTGTTTATTTTTAAAATAAGTTTCCGTTTCTTCCAGGCCTTTTTGTCGGGGGATCACGCCGTCCCGGTCGGATATTTCATAACAGAGCAGGTGGGATACGCCGACTTTGTCAAAGGCCGCGGCAATGGTTTCCAGGGAACTTTCAATGGCGAAAGGAGAAGCATGATGGTCTATGACAAAGGTAACGCCGTTTTTGGCGCAGTAGAGCGCGGCGACAAGAGCGCTGGCTTCGATCATTTGCAGGTCCAAACATTTGTCCAGGGTCCACCAGACGTATTGCAATACTTCATGGAAATTGGCGGGAATCTTTTTGGGCGCTCCCATTCCCCTGGCCAGGGCGGAATACACATGATGGTGCCCGCAGGCAAAGGATTTCATTACCAGTTTGCCGGTGCAATCCAGTACGGTATCGTCTTCTTCCCCTGCGAATTTTGGTGCAAATTCGATTTTTCCTTCGGGTCCTTCGTGGACTTTGATGGAGGTTTCTTTAAACTCCAGGGTTTCCCAATCGACATACGTAGTATTCTTCAAATAAAGGGCCATGATATTCTCCTTCGGTTCCCGGCGCTTACTATCTCACGGCTTCCCAGTCTCCGGTGACAGGATCATATCCTTCGATCGTAATGGTGACGGCGCCGCCCATCCAGTCATCGGAATCAAAATAGCCATGGAAGGTTTCAACCGTATAATCGTCATCAGCGTCGTAATATTCCAGTGTAAAGTGGACCTGATCTCCGCTCACCGAATAGTCACCCAGCGACTGACCTTCCCAGAACACTTCCCCGGAATATCTATCGCCCACAAAGGTGTAAGTCTCATCGAAATCTTCATCGTAGATAGTGATGGTAAAGTACCAGGTGCCGGTGATATTAAAAAAATTGTGGTTACATCCAACCTGGAATAACAGCCCCACCGCTGCCAGGACGGCAGCCATTAGTAATATCGTTTTCTTCATTGTATCCTCCGTTACTCAAAAAGCGTAGGGGTTTGATTAATCAAACCCCTACATTTATATCATATTCGAACTTAAATATCAAAAGGGGTAAAAAGGGGGCAGGCGCGAAAAAATCTCTCTTCATAAATGAATTTCCCTATGAACCTACCTTTTCTCTTTGACTTATCCACCTTTTTATTATAAAATAATGCAATGGCCAGTAAAAGGATTAAAGAGATAAGATGAGCGAAAAGAACGGCGCCCTTGCAAATAAAAAATCGCACAATATCGTCATCCTCGGGCTACCACGTTCCGGTAAATCGACTCTTTTGGCTTCCATTTTTCAAGCCATATCCACCCGGGAAGATATATTAATGCATTTAAATCTGAATGATAAAAATGGGATGAAATATTTAAACGAAATCTGGATGGACGCCCTGGTAAAAGGGAGGTTTCCGCCAGGAGCGCGCCTATTAAAAAATGCTGACATCAATATAAGCGTTGAATCTGTCCCCGAAAAAATAAAACATGATTTCACATTTTTGGAAGTGCCGGAGAACATTGATTCCTCTTTTATTCAAAATGCTTTGATAGGAGAGGGTAAATCCCGTTTTTTAGACGCCATGCATAAAGCAGATCTGGCAATACTGGTTATCGAAGCACTTGCGGCTCATGTGAATGACCTGTCGGTAAGCCTATTTTTCCAGGCTTTAAAGAAATATGATATAACGCTACCTGTCCTCCTGGTAATATCGACGTGGGATAAGGTCAGACCGGAACCGGAGAATGTAAACGACTTTGTGAAATCCCGGATGCCTATCTTATGTAAATGGCTAAAATACAGAAATTTTCCCAAAACGGAGATATTTAAATTTAGCGTTGGAGAGATCGATTATGTTAAAGATCAATATGGAAAATTACTGGGAATTAATAAATTGAAATGGAACACCTCTGACAGCAATGTTATCTTTGAATGGATTTGGGATTATTTCAACAAACCGGAAAACAATGGGAAAAAAAGAACCGGGTTGGAGCAAGAACTTAAATCGAAATTATCTCGATTGAGCCTGGAACCGGAAAATATCGATTTATTAAGAGAAATAAAAGACTATTACCTGATATTGGACGAAAAGCAAAAATCGGATGAAGTAGGCCGGCAATTAAAGGGCTTGATTGAAAAAAAAGAGTACGAATATAACCTGGGTAAACGCATCATACTCCAGCAGATGGAGCTGCATGACCTGGATTTTTTCGGTAATTTTAAATGGGCTTTTCAACCCGGCGTGAACGTACTGCTGGGCAGAAACGGCTATGGGAAAAGCCACCTCTTAAGATTACTGGCGACCTTACTCCAGAAGAACGAAGATATATCTCCCGAATACTTCAAGTACAGTAAAACAGAACCGTTTACCAAACTGGTGGTGGAACGGGAAGATAAACCGGAAACCATTTACCGCAACAGGCTTGTTTTCGAAGAAGGAATCGGACGGGTTCCCCTTCTTGCTATCCCGGATATGCGCTCGCTGGATAGGTCAAAAACTTCCGTCAGCGTCGGTATTTCCGAATATGATAGAGACAGGGATTTAAGCCAACAGTGGGCGTCTCATTTTTTATATCAAAGGCCCATCGATGGACTTATCCAGGACTTTCTATACCAGTTGTGTATTACCTACCTGGA
>JAUPLE010000044.1 GCA_030837085.1 Acidobacteriota bacterium
TTTCCTTGAGCGCATACAACATGTCCAGTAAATTCTTTGTGCCAAGCAGCATTTCAGTGAAAAGACCGTTCACATCGCCTTTACCGAGGTATTGTTCCACCTTTCTGAAGGTGTCGCCGTTCAAGCCATTCCGGGTTTGATATCCTTCATAATCGAAGGTGATTAATCTCTTGATCACCGCTAGTTTGTAGGGTGTAGCAATAGCCAGTTCCGTTAAGTTCATATAGGAGTTTCTTGCCATTTCCATATTTTCAATAGCGCGGTATAATGATTCCCGCAGGTCATTGTAATTCAATCCCGTCACTTCGGACATTTCGATTTTGTTTAAGAAGAGCAGCGCAGCGGCTTGCGAGTTCAAGAAAGACCCAGCTCCCTCGATAATCAAGGTATTAATGGACGAAGTCACCGTTCCGGCAGCACCGGCGAAATCGCCGCCGACAGGCACAATTTCACAGGTTTCGGATTCGTAAGGGCACCCGCCTTTGTTACCGAGTATACGAGAGTAAAGATTAGTGTAAACCAACGACAGGGCGATGGTCACGATTAAAACTCTTACGATAAATTGTTTGTGTTGTTTAGTCATTGTTTTTTCTCCTTTTTAGATTTATTTTTTTTATTTTTAATAAGCGCTTTAAAGCACTCCAGGGGTATCTCCTTTATACGTCTAAATTATAGCGTAAATCCTGCCCGTATAAAATAAGAAAATAAAATACTCCATCAGGAGTCTACCAAAAAGTTGCCCATTCTTTTCTATCTATTAATCTACGTCCTATCTTTCTAGCAAATATCCAATAGTCCTTTGTAGTGGTCCACCAGTTGGCACCAGGTGGTACTCTCGTAAAACTTTTGTCCTTTTTTGATACTTTTCAGATTAATCAATTCATCAGGGGTGAGATAAAGCACCAGCGCCTCTTCTTCTTTTAAGGCCGTCAATTTTTGTTTCAACTGAACGGTAAATTCGATGGGCATGCCCCTGGCAATATCATCGACCAGGTAAATCTGCTGTGCTTTCAAGCCCAGGACCACCAGCATGATCTCACCCCTTTCATGAGTTTTAAGCCGGCTGAATTTTTTCCATCCGATGCTTTTCATTTTCGGTTCATTTTTCTTATTGTCTGTCTTCACTTTCAGCAAGCTGCGAATAAAAGAGAGAAAATCGGGTACCCGGATATCACCGGGGATATTCTCAGGGTGGCAGAGATATAGAAATGAGGCCCGGCTTTTTTCAGTGGTGATATCAACGCCATCAATCAACACTTCGCCGGCGAAGCCTTTTTTCTTAAACTCCCCGGTTTCCCCTGAAAAGAGGTTGAACAATTGATTTTTGAACAGGTCTCCCTCGCTCACCAGCACTTTGAATTCGCTTTTTTTCAGTTTTAGATTCCGGGGATAAGAACCGGGAGTTTCATTTTCGGGCAGCATAAACAGCGATCTTCGAAACCGGGTATAGGAACCTACGAAAAGTCCTATCACATAAAACAGGTTCACCAATATACCGGCGGCAAAATTCACCGGCAGCCAGCTCCGGCCGGGAAATATATTCTCGTCTTTCTTCACAAAGGATTCTACCGTGGTGAAATTTGAAAAGTAGACTTTGTAGATGTAGAACTTAACGAAATCTCGTTTCAGTGCTTGCACATACTTGTGAAAATCGATCAGGTTATCATAGCCCCGGCTGCTGAGTTCGTTGGTAACGGATAAGTAAAAAGTAGAGGGAAAGAACATCGAGATTCTCTGGAGCAGGGAAATATTGGCTTCCGTTTGAGTTTGAATGGTTTCTTCCAGGGCCTGGATTTTTTTAAAATCATTGTCAAAGTAACTCAAAATATTCTGTCTTTCCGCTTCATCTTGTTGGCCATATTTCGATATACCCAGGTTATCGATGGAACGTTTTTCAAAGTCCATTAAAATTTTTAATTTATCCATTTCCAGCTTCTGGATAGGAGTGATCAGGTCGGATTTATCGACGATATAGGCATTAACTGCCGTGGGTATGAAATACAAGAGAACAAACCAGCAGCTTAACAGGGCGGTAATCCCCATGATTTTTGATTGCAGTGTACCGATAATCGTTCCAACGGAAAAACAGAACAGTAATAGCAGGAATATGACCAGGGCGAAAGATGCTAAAAACCGGTCGATGGGAACATATAGTTCATTTAGGGTAATCATCAGCATGGCGCTCAATAGGAGAAATAGAAACAACAGGATCATCATGATGATCCGGGAGAAGATCATTGAGAAAAACACTTGTTTCCGGGAGGAAATGGAAGTGAGAAATTTCAAATATTCGTTGCTGTTGAAGGTTTCGTAACCGTAAAAGAGCGCCAGGAGGCTGCCGAAAAAGAGGAGTATCCCTGAAAAATCGGCAAAACCGAATTTGTTGAGTTCGAAGATGTTCTTTCCTTTCAGGGGTTTATAAATCTTTAACTGTTCACCGGAATCAACGTAGGCGGTCATGTCCGGTATTACGGATGAGTTGATGAAGAATATAGAAATGGGGGCAGGGACGAACAGCATGCGGATACCATAGATGCCGTATTGTACATAATTAATGTACTGGGTTGTTTTTGTCCTCTCGAACTCCTGGAATTTGTCCTTATGGTCTAACAGGTTTTTATAATCGTTGATGCCGTTTTGAATGAACACCAGGGAGAAGAGTAATAGAAGTACGATGATTATTACATTGCGCCTGCCGAAAAAACGCTTAAACTCGAAAATGAAAAAGGTCTTAAAGGTACGCATTAATCACTCCTGATAAGAATCGTCTTTAATAGGCATGCTCTACTTTTCATCTTTTTGTTGGTTCCTTTCGATGTCTCTTTTGATGATATCTTCATTGTCCAGCAGGAATTTTGACGCAAAAGCCATAACCGACAGTTTAACCAACGGTGAATGTTTGAAATACCACAGCAGTTCCTTGATGCTTTCGGTGTGGTCGCCGAATTCATCGTTTGCGATGGATGAGGCTTGCTCATCTGTTTTAAAGAACATCGCTCCTTTTCCCAGCAGGAGCCAGGCGGGGTTCACATCGAAAACCGCCGCCAGTTTCAGCAGGAAGTTGTAACCCGGCTTTGTCTTCCCGGATTCGATCTCTGACAAAAAACTTGGGGAAACATTGAGCTGGCCTGCAAAATCCTTCTGGGAAATGTCTAAAATTCGCCGTACGTCTCTTAAGCGTTTGCCGTACTCAGTTAAGTAATCCTGAATTTCCGCCATAGTTAATTCGTAATTTCTCAAAAAAATTAAAAAATACTTGACAATTTCAAAAAATTATACTATACTTAAGTATTAACGAATCAAGTACGTGATTTGTTAACTTTTCGCGTTTAACTCAGAAACGGGCGCCGCCCAAAGCGAGGTAAGAATGGTTGAAGTTGCGACGAGTCACGGCAAGCGTAAGGTTACATTATATAATCTTTTCATGGGAAAATCAACTATGTTGGTCAAAAAAAATCAGATTCTTTCCCGGTGGATTGCCAGTGCCTTCGCAAGACCGGTAAACCAAGCTTCCATATGGCGCCTTCGGTTTTTAAATAATAAATTAACGAATTACGAAGTAATGACCACTTAAGACAACCTGAAGGAGGATATTATGCAGGCACACATCCAGGTGCGGCAGCCGATGGCTGAGCTCGAGTATGTATATCGATACGAACCCAGATCCCGGGTATGTCCCGATCGCCCCGATATTGAGAAATTAGAAAAGGGCGTTATTATCTCCTTGATCAATTCACCATTATATTACCTGGATTGGGCATTAATAACCAGTGATAATGACCGCTACAGGTTGGTGGTAAGCCAGTGTGAACGGATCATTACGGATCGGTCTTTTAAATCCCTTGATAGTGCGAAGGTCGGCTTTTTAAAAATCTTTCAATACCTGGCTTTCAGTGAATACCAGCCGGCCTGGAGTCACCCGTACACACCCCATAAAAAATGGCTCCAGGGCATCTTAAAAAAAATTGCAGGTAATTACAATTAATATAGATGAACCGCGAGGGTCGTTGAGTTCGAGGAGTTTTTTATCTTTCTTTTCTCCGCGGGCTCTACTTCCCCTGCGGGTCGCATACCGTGTGCAATTATGAATATGAAAGAGTTAATCCAGGAAACGTTGTGGCGAAAGGCAAGTCGAATCCGCAAAAACAATGAAGGCGTTGATTCAATGTTGTGGGGACCCGGCCTGGTTTTTTTAAAGTGCATGTCCCATGCCTTTGATCGGATGTTCCTGGAATTAACCCTGGATGAAAAAAAACGTTTGGCTGATAAACTTCTTTTTATCCCCAAGGAATCGCATTGGGAATACGTCATGGAGCGGGCCAGTCACTTGGGGATGGGCAGCGTACTGGATGAGGCAATGGAAGATATCGAACGTTTCAATCCCACGGTCCAAAAGATATTGCCCCGCGAATATACATCCCCCGACATCAGGAAGGATCAATTGGCGCTATTCATTAAGATGTTGGGAGACATACCAAAGGAATATTTCAGGACAGGGGAGATATTACAAAGTGTATTCGGTTACTTTGTGCGCAATTATTTGTCGGCAGGGGACAAGAGGCAGGAATCCATTTGTACGCCCGAGTGTATTGACAAACTCGCGGTGGCAATGGTGGAACCGCTTAAAGGGAAAATTTTTGACCCTTGCTGCGGAGTAGGTAGTATGCTGGTTGAAAGCCATGCCTTTATCTTACGTAAGCTTCATTTGGCAAACACCTCCTTAAAAAATTTGGTTAAAGAAACGGACCCCATGGGTTTAACGGACCCAGCGGACCACATTGTCTATTATGGGCAGGAATCCAAATTAACAAATTTCAGGTTGTGTCGCATGAACCTTGCCATCCATGGGATTGACGGAACCCAGGTGGGCTGGAACAATGAGAGCAGCCTGGACAAAGACCTGCATCCCGGTTTAAATGCGGATCATATCCTCTGTGTACCTCCATTGAACAGCAGATATTCCGAATGGATGCGATATATCGTATCGCACCTGGCTACTGGTGGAGCCGCGGGTGTGATACTTTCAAAGGATTCCTTGTCCGATTCATCGTCGGTACTTGAGGCAGCGGAAAACAGGGACGATAGGCTGGAGAACCCGGCAGGGGGCGCTCGAGTTAATTGTATTGTAACTTTGCCGGATCATCTGTTCCAGTCAACGGGAATGTCGGTGTGCCTGTGGCTCCTTGGCAGGGGCAAGGGCCAGATCGCAGGCGCCGGGAAGCAGGATGGCGACATCCTACTGATCGACGCGTCGTCGAACATTCCCGGCGTTCCCCGTAAATCCCGGCATGAGGAACTGTCAAGCGCCGAAATTGATGAAATTGCTGGTACTTTCCGGCGTTGGCAGGCGCAAAATGGCGACTATAAAGATGTAAAAGGTTTCTGCAAATCCCTTGATCGGAAAACCATTAAAAGAAGCCGTTTCAACCTGGCGCCGGAAAGATATGTGTGAGAGCGTGAAAACGGTAAGTAACGCTTAGTAAGAGTTAAGCGGTAAGTGGTAGAAGTAAAAGGGTAAAAAGGTAAGAAGCAAACGAAATCATTCCCCGGTTGCCTCTTATCTTTTACCCTTTTTCTTTTTTCCCTACCGGGACATCCCGCCGCCTCGAATCTCGGCGATAAGGTCTTTATACCTGATTTTACAATCCTGGTAATGGCCCATAACCGAATGTCGAATCATGGGCGCCTGTTTCAACATTTCCACCATCTCCTCCACTTCCTCCTTGAATAAATCTTGCTTCAGCAGCGCGGCTTGTTTGCTTTCATCCTCTTTTTCCCGGATATTTTTCCAATAAAGCGGCCCGTTTTCGAATAATAGCCATTCGGCAGATACCCCCAATTCATCGTGCAATCGTTCCAGGCAGTTCAAATTGAAACGATGTATCCCATTTTCATTTTTTTTATACGTACTTACCTGTACCCTAAGCACCTCTGCCATCCGGCGCTGCGTGAATTTAAAAAATTCCCTCACCTGCTTTAACCGTTTCCCGATAATTTCATTATTTGGCATTTTTTTACCTCCAAAATTTTCCCGCGGAGATGTGAAAAGATATACTATTCCATTTTAAAGGGTCTGTCAAGAAGTAAAAAGGGTAATATGATGAGACAAAAGGATAAAATGACTTAGATGAAGGGTCATTGTTCAAAAAAATAAGGTCAACGTTCAACGAAATAAGGTCAATGTTCATCAAAATAGGGTCAACATACAATAA
>JAUPLE010000439.1 GCA_030837085.1 Acidobacteriota bacterium
TCTTCCGATCTTCTTTTTTATCCGAGATCAGGCGCCGCAGTTCCGTAGTCAAAACCCGCATCCGATCGTACATCATGAGATCGAAATTCTTCTGCCGAATATGGAAAGGCCGCAAATAACCCGGCGGCGGTGGGGGTTCCTGCCCGGGGGATAAATCTTCACTGTGGGCAATGCCGCCGCCGCGGAAAACCAACAACCTTCGCTGCCCCCCGGCGGTTTCCCCCGTATCCCAGGCCAGCGACGACTCGCTGAGCAAACAAAACCAGCGGGCCCGACGAATCAAGTACGCGCCGCGCCAGGTAACATGTTCCAGGTTTTTTGCCACTGCTTCGGGCGTCCATACCCATTGGCCCGGCTCTTCGGTTTCTTCCTCCTCTTCAATGGCTTCCGTATCCTCTTCCAGTGCTTTTTCCTGTTCTTTTGCCAGTTCCGCCATTCTTTTCAAATGAAATGCCCGTCCTAATGTCATCAATCCCTGGAGCGGGTCCCGTGTAAAAATGAATTGGTAATGCAATTTTTTCAATAGATCATTGTGTTGCTGGCAAAACAGTTCGAACCCGGAACGGAAGCACTCTATATCCGGCGCGTACTGCGGTTGAATGCCCAGTGCCAATGAAGGGATATCTACATTTTCCCAATCTGCTTCCACCGGGCACAACAATTCGCCGATCACGCCGCAGGAAGCCAATGAACTCTCCGTAGGCAGGGGGCCGATGGGATGATGTTCATCCGCTTGAGGGCCGGAATGCAAGAGGTCCCTGGAAAAGAAGGCGATCTGGCGGTTTCGCTGCCGTAGGGCCACATTATAAGGCGGCGCATGTCTTTTTATTTCGTCCGATTCCAATAGCGCCGCTTCCAGGGCCGAGCCCGTTACAATCACCTCCAAACCACTTGCCTGGGTCAGCATCTCCAACGTGTATTCCGCATGGCCTTTGCCTTTTTTTTTGTGGAAATAACTGTTTACGCGATTCTTTAGCGAAGTGGCTTTGCCGATATAAAGCAAATCGCCGTTGGGACGCAGCATCCGGTATATTCCGGGTTTCTGCGGCAAGGTCAAACGGACCGCCGGGGGCATGGGGAAAAATCGACCGGTAATAGAACCGCGGGGTAATGGAGTCGTAAGCCACTGTTGGAGTTCTTCCAGGGATCGGAAGCCCTGTTCTTCCAGCAATTGGACCGCCTGGAGCCAGATAAATATCGTTGCCTCCACATGATGGGCGGAACGCCGCAGTTCCGGCGCCGAATGGCCCAGGTAGCCGGCAATGGCGCGCAGTCCTTTACGCGGTAGGTTGGGAAACAACCGCCGCATTACCTGGTGGGTACAGATAATTTCAAAAGGAAACGGTTTCCTGGGTGAAAATTCACGGTGCAGGTGGTGGAGATATGGTAATTCGAAATGGGAATAATGGATCACGGTGGGGCAGAGTTTCAGTTTGTTAGTGGCCGCAATCTCCCGGGCCGTGGTGGTCAGTTTTTTCCATATCTTTTTCAGTGGCAGGCCCGCTGCTAGGTCTGTTGTCGTTAAGCCCGTGATCCGGCTCACCCGCCGGGTAATCTCCACTCCTTCCGGTAGTTGAACCAGGTAAGATTCAATGTTGGTATCGGAAAGGATGCGTTGGGTGTTGTCAATCGTGTCCGTCGTATTTAAGTCGCCGGGACGAATGCGACCCCAACCTATTTCCAAAAGGTGACCGGTTTCCGGATTAGACAGTGTGGCCTGGCAATCCAGCGCCAGGACTTCAAGGTTTGCCAGTAGAATTTTCATCGTGGAACCTTTTCATTATCTCTTCCAGGTGATGTTCGTCTCGTACCCGGATGGGCTGCCAATGGTGCGGGAAAAGTGAGCGGTACTGGTGCGTAGAAAACCTGTGATCGATTAATAATACAACGCCGCGATCTTCGGCGGTGCGTATCACCCGGCCAGCGGCCTGGAAAACCCGGTTCATCCCGGGAAAAAGATACGCATACTCAAAGCCAGTCCCCTGGAGATTGGCGAAATACTCTTTGATCAATTCCCGCTCCAACGAGATACCCGGCAGACCCACACCCACGATAACCGCCCCGGAAAGCCGGTCGCCCACCAGGTCAATGCCTTCCCCGAAAACCCCACCCATCACGGCAAACCCTACGAGAGTTTTACCATTCGCCAGGTTGTCTTCGGAGAACTTTCCCAGGAATTTATCCCGTTCCGCTTCGGTCATGCCCGGGGTCTGGATAAGAATTTCCTTGAAAGGATTCATAATGTTAAATAATTCATAAATCATTGTCATGTACTGGTAGGAAGGGAAAAAGACCAGGTAATTACCGGCATGTTGTTTCACCATGAGGTCGATGGCGTGGGCCACAGCCATTTTGGTTTGTTGGCGGTATTTGTAGAGGGTAGAAATGCGGTCCATTACGGGCAGGCAGAGATTTTCCCGCGGGAAAGAGGAAGGCAGGCGCACCTCCCTGGCCGCGGCATCGCAACCCAGGACCTGGCGGAAATAATCCAGCGGCGACAGGGTAGCGGAGAAAAAAACCGCTGACCGGCAGCGCATAAATGCTTCGGTCAATAACTGCGACGGGTCCATACAAAAGAGTTTGACCCGGAAATCGTCACCTACTTCTTCCATACAGGTGGCATAATTGGCGCCGTAAAATTCGGTTACTTTCAAAAACCAGTTCACCTCGAAATAGAGAGTAAGGATTTCCTCGCGAAAAGGAGTCTTAATATTGCGGCCCAGCCATTTCTCCGCTGCGCGGGCGAAACGACGCAAGTCCGGGACAACATCATCCGGGTATTTTTCCAGGGCCAGGGGTTTACCTTCTTGTTCATATTCTTTGCGCAATTCCACCAGCCGGGTATTGATTTGACCCAGGATTTTATAAACCTGGGGGATGTCTTTTTTTACCAAGCGCCGCAGTTCCAGGAAAGGTTTTTTATAAAGTTCGGCGGAAAACATCTCGCGGGAACGGTCCACCAGGTTATTGGCCTCATCCACCAGGAACGTGGAGTTCTTTTCTCCTATCTCTTCGCCGAAGAAACGCCGCAGGTAGACGCGGGGGTCAAAAGCGTAATTGTAGTCGCAAATGACGCTGTCAACCCACAGGGCCAGTTCCAGGGAAAACTCGAAAGGGCAGACAATAAATTGTCTGGCCGTGGTTTCGATTGCCTCTCGGGTGAGGGTTTCCTGTTGGAAAGTCGTTTCCACTGCTTCGTTAATGCGATCGTAAAAGCCGCGGGCAAATTCGCACTCTTCGCCGTTGCAGGCTTTGCCGGGATTGAAGCAGATTTTTTCTTTGGCGGTGAGGGTCAGGGATTTAAAATGAAGACCTTTGGCCCGTAAATCGTCCAGGGCTTTTTCCGCGATGGCCCGGCCCGTGGTTTTAGCAGTGAGGTAGAAGACTTTATCGGTGAGACTATTGCCCACGGCTTTAACTGCCGGGAATACGGCGGCCATGGTTTTGCCGATCCCGGTAGGGGCTTCCACGATCAGTTGTTCTTCGTTTTTAATGGCGTGGTAAATATCCAGGGCCATGCGCCGCTGCCCGGGGCGGTACGTGTCAAAGGGGAACTTCAATTGCCGGATGCTTTCGTCCCGGGTTTGATACCATTTTTCCAGGGTCTCCGCCCATTTTAAATAGCGGGTCAATAAGTCATTAAAAAAGATTTCCAATTCTTCGACGGTGAAGGTTTTTACGATTTCCCTGGTGTCTTCTTCGTCTACCTGGTAGTAAGTCAATTGGGCGTCGATTGTGGTTAATCCTTTCTGTAAAGCGTAGATATAGGCATAGACTTTTACCTGGCCCCAGTGGAGGGGGTTTTCTTCTTGTTCAAGGGTTTCCAGGCTGCGGGTGGTGGTTTTAATTTCGTCGATGACAATACGGTCAGGAAATTGGAAAATCCCGTCGATGCGTCCGGCGATGGACACGATAAAACCATCGGTTTCCACTTCGTGGGAGATTGTGACTTCCGGGAGGTATCCGGCTGGGCGCGCTTCCTGGATTTCCTGGTGGGTGCGGGTCCCGTCCGTGGCGCGGCTGACAGGAGAAAATTCAAGCGATAAGTCGCCGGAGCGTAGCGAATGCTCTACTAGCGCCCGAACAGAGATGTTAATTTCCCGTTTCAAGTGACTCCTTGTTTGTTTACTATATCATAAGGATTTGGCATTTTCAATAAAATTTTCTCGTCTGTCCCCTATTCTCCCCGTCTGTCCCCTATTCTCCCCTATTCTCCTATTCTTCTCTTGAGAAAAATCCTCTAATGAGTGTCCCCTATTCTTCCTGAGAGAGAATCGATTGTGAGTTGAATTACGCAAAGAAATGTGTATAATGATATTGTTATGAACGATCAATTTAAAAAATTTTTGAGTGTCCTGGAAACGCTTGATAAGGAGCGGGTGGAATACATCCTGATCGGAGGAGTCGCGGTGATTCTTCATGGGATTGAACGATTGACCAGCGATATCGATATTTTTGTTAAAATGGACGATGAGAATATCACACGTCTTAGAAATGCCTTGCATTCTATTTCCGAAGATCAATCGATCGATGAAATTACCCTTGAAGCGTTGCAAGAATACGCAGTTATTCGTTTTGGGGCATCGGACGAATTTTATATCGATATTATGGCGCGTCTGGGTGAAGTGGCCGTTTATGAGGACCTGGAATTTGAAATTCTTCTTCATCAAGGCATCAAAATAAGAATCGCCACCCCGGAAACTTTGTACAAACTAAAGAAAGATACATTCCGGCAAAAAGATAAATTTGATGCGGCTTATTTGAAATATCTAATCGAAATCCGACATTCAAAAAACTCTGAAATAAAGAATCTAATTGAGAGGTAAACGACATGCCGATTCAAAAATTTAAAACATTTGAAGATGCGGAAAAAGCCTTATTAAATGCCTACCCTGATGATGCATACTTTGCCAGAGTTGCTGAATTATGGAATTTTGCCGATAAACTAAACCGGATATCTTATCCCAAAGGGATTTTTAAATTCAAAACCATCGAGGAAGCTAATAGACATAGAGAGGAACTGGACCTTGCCCATATAAGAAAAAAACAGAAAGAAATAAGGACGAAAAGGTAAGCTCAGATTTTACTAATTATTACTCGTTAATCCCTAGCTGACATTTTTATGCAGGGTTTGAAAAAAACGAAATCCGAAACAAATCCCAATTTGTAATTTCCGTTTTGAGTTCGCGCTTCCTACTGCGGATTTATTTTTCCAGGATTACCGGGTTGGTCAGATACCCTAACTTTTCAATGAAAACCGTAACCCGGTCCCCTTCTTTTAAGAAAACCGGCGGCTGACGCGTAAATCCTACTCCTTCCGGGGTTCCTGTTATTATTACGGTCCCGGGTAACAACGTCATTGACCGGCTCAAATCACTCACCAATTCAACTATATTAAAAATCATGTCCGATGTGTTGGACTTTTGATAAATGGTTCCATTTATCTCTGTCTGTATGGCCAGGTTATTGGCATCCGGGATTTCATCTACCGTCGCCAGGTAAGGACCCAAAGGACAAAAGGTATCGAAACTCTTCCCACGACACCATTGTGTTTTCTGTTTCTTGATCTGCCAGTCCCTGGCGCTGACATCATTGGCGCAACAATAACCGAAAATGTAATCCTTTGCCTCGGAAACGGAAACATTTTTGGCTGCCTTGCCGATCACGATAGCCAACTCAACTTCGTAATCGACTTCATCCGGTCCGGCTTTTGGCAGGATAATGGGATCGAGGTGGCCAATCACGGCATTGACTCCTTTGAGAAACATAATTGGGATTTCCGGGTGACGGATATTGGTCTCATCGGCGTGTTTGGCGTAATTGAGCCCGATACCGATGATATTGGGCGGCATTACTGGCGGTAAGATTTTTTTTATGGATTCCTGTTCTCGTGTCACGGAAAAGTCTTCGAAAATATTGCCCATGATGATACGGGCGGTTTTGTCCTCCTGGGTTTCAATTACCCCATAACGGATATCATTATCTCCGGTAAGAAAACGAATCAATTTCATGGCTATGTCCTCATATTTTTGTTTTAGCGGTTCTATTATTATAACATAAAAAGCCCACCTTTTTGAAAAAAGGTGGGACCAAAAACTTCTGAATATTTGATTTTTCCAGCAAAGTAAATTATACTAATGAGATGATTAACCAATCCAACCTTCCTACCCGTGCTGCCGTTGTCCAGGCTGCGCCAATATTATTCGACCGCGATGCCACTGTTGAAAAAACGGTGAAGCTTATTAAAGAAGCCGGCCGTGAAGGAACCAAATTGATTCTTTTCCCTGAAGCATTTATCCCGGCTTATCCACGGGGTTTGAGTTTCGGCGCCGTGGTGGGCAGCCGCAGCGAAAAAGGCCGCGAACTGTGGCAATTGTACTGGGAAAATAGCGTTGATATCCCCAGTCCTGCCACGGAAACGCTGGGAAAAGCTTCAAAAGAAGCAGGCGCCTATACGGCCATCGGCGTCATCGAAAGAGACCCGCGCGGTAAAGGAACCCTCTACTGCACGCTGCTATACTTTGGCCCGGACGGATCTTTGCTGGGAAAACACCGGAAATTGAAACCCACAGCCTCGGAACGGATTGTTTGGGGCGAGGGTAATGGTACGACTCTAACAGTACTGGATACGGAAATAGGGAAAATCGGCGGTCTGATCTGTTGGGAAAATTACATGCCCCTGGCCCGCATGGCCATGTACAACCACGGGGTCGAAATCTTCCTGGCGCCAACAGCCGACGCCAGGGATACCTGGCAAGCCACGATGTCTCATATCGCCTGCGAAGGCCGCTGCTTTGTCCTGGGCTGCAACCAATTTGTCACCAAAGATATGTACCCTGATAGTCTACCCGGGATCGACGAACTGGCAAACCAACCGGATATTATGTCCCGCGGCGGCAGCGTCATCATCTCTCCCATGGGAAAAATCCTGGCGGGCCCGCTGTTCAATCGCGAAGGTATCTTATACGCTGATCTGGATAGGACAGAAGTGGTCAAGGGAAAAATGGATTTCGATGTCATCGGCCACTACGCCAGACCGGATATCTTCCACTTAACCATCGCAAACCAACCTTTGCCAATTAAAATTAAATGATGAATGATGAATGATGAAGAAAAAACAGGAGCCAGGATTCAAGGAGCTGGCTTTTTAATTCGTGTTAATTCGTCTAATTCGTGGGTATGATACTTGACAACATATCATTTTTTTGTAAAAATGGGATATAATATTTTTTAAGCCGGGTTTTGAAACCTGTGAGCAAAAGGAGTATCATCCATGAGCGCTGAAATCTGGGCCATCGGCGGCGGTAAAGGAGGTACGGGCAAAAGTTTCCTGGCCTCCGGACTGGCGATGTATTTAGCAGGCATCGGGAAAAAGATAACCCTGATCGATGCCGACCTGGGGGGCGCTAACCTCCATACGATTCTTAAAGTGGAAGAACCAACAGCCACCCTTAGCGATTTCTTCGAAAGAAAAGTTTCACTGGAAAGCATCAGCCAGGAAACCAAGATTCCGAATTTAAGATTGGTTATCGGTGATATTCGCACCTTAAACCCGGATAGCATAAAATACGGGCAGCGGGTGAAATTATATCGCCATATTACGAGTATGCCCGATGATTATGTAATAATTGACCTGGGCGCAGGTTCTGGACTTAATACGCTGGATACGTTCCTCCTGGCCGATAAAATGATCACCATCACGGTCCCGGAAAGTACTTCCATAGACAACCTATACCATTTCTTGAAAAAAGCATTGTTTCGCAAATTAAATGTTTTCCTGGCAGACCACCACCTGAAAGATGCGGCCAAAAATACCTGGAGAAAACGCGAAGAAAACGATATCAGGACTATCAAACACCTGGTGGATCATTTTAAAAAAATCTCACCGGAAGTCAGCAACCTGCTGGAAAATGAATTTTCCCATATCGAGATAAACGTTGTGGTCAACCAGGTCAGGCACACTCCCCACAGTCATATTGGTCAATCGGTCAAAAGTGTTATTATTAAGTATTTCGGCGTTTCTGCCCATTACGCCGGAGCCATTTCCTATGATGATTCGCTCTGGAAATACATGGACCGCGGGGAACCTTACTTTGGTTTGACTTCCGATAGGACCATTATGGAAGAGGTCGGAAATATTGCCTGGAATCTGATGGAAAAGAAACAGGTTAAATTGTCGGATATTTCCGCAGAGGTGCTGCTATGATCGATGAAAGTCTCAAGCATTTCTATGAAATACTGGAACTGGACAGCGATGCGTCCAGGGAAGATATTGCCAGGGCATATAAACACCTAAAAAATCTTTATTCTAAAACTTCGCTGGCCACTGCCCCGGTAGACAAAGAGTGGACTGAGTCTGACAAACGGGCAATCCTTGAACAGGTAGAAGATGCTTATTTGAAATTGTTACTTGTTCCGCGGGAAGAACGTGTGGACGAATTCGCGGAAGGCCCAACCATAACTCCCCTGGATGAAGATCAACCGAAGGAAGAACCGGTAATTGCCAGCGACGAATACCGACCCCAGGAAGAACCGGCAGTTTCTATCGATTTTGATGAGGAAGATACCTTAATACGGGAACCGGGACATAAAGAAGAATTGTTCGATAGTTTCGTCGAAGAAGAGGTACTGCTTTTTGACCTGGAAAAGGAGTCGGAAGTAGTTGAAGCTGAGGAATCCGATGTAAAGAAGGAAGACACGCAGGAAAAGCAAGTGGAAGTGGAGGTGGAAAAGGAAGATACCCAGGCGGAAAAATTTATCGGTGGGGTTGACGCTCAACCGATTTCCGGCGCTCTTTTGAAAGAATTACGGGAAAAGCTGGAACTGGGACTCCCGGCCCTGGCCGATTCTACACAAGTCCCGGTGGAAAAGCTGGAAGCGATTGAAACGGAGACTTTCGATAATCTCCCGGAAGCCGGCTACTTGAGGTATTATGTAACGGCTTATGCCAGGGTGTTGGGGCTGCCTGATCCCAAAGACGCCGCGGATCAATACATGAAACGCTTCAGGGAATGGAAGAAAGGGGCGGGATTCGGGGTATTATGATGAGACCTGTACTGAGATTTTTAGCGGATGATGCGATCCGGGATATCCTGTCTGAAGCCAGGGACTTACTCTGTAAAATTGGGATGAAAATTTATCATAAGGAATTACTGTCTCTTTTATCCGATCACGGGGCCGCGGTTGACAGGAACAGTCAGAATGTAATTTTTACTAATGATATCATCGATAGGGCTTTAAAAACAGTTCCCTCCTCTTTTCGTTTATATGATGTGAAGGGAACTCAGACACATGATTTTTCTCATTACAATGTGCATTTTACGCCGGCGTCATCGGCTTTGAATATTATCGATGCCGGCGCCGATGGAATGCGCAAGCCCAACACTTCGGATTTTATTCGTTATGTAAAAGTGGTCAGCCGATTGAAATATATCGCCTCGCAGAGTACGGCCTTTATCCCGGCGGATGTCAGCGAGAAAATCGCCGACAGTTACCGGTTGTACCTGGCTTTACTTTACGGGGAAAAGCCCGTGGTGACCGGTACTTTTAATGATGGGGGTTTCGCCTTGATGAAAGCGATGCAGACAGCGGTGAGGGGGACGGAAGGGGCTTTAAAGGATAAGCCGTTGGCAATTTTTTCTTGTTGTCCCACCACTCCGTTGAAATGGAGTGAGCATACCTGTGCGGACATTATTGCATGCGCCCGCTGTGGTATCCCGGTGGAGTTGGTTTCCATGCCGTTGGCGGGATTTACCGGGCCGGTGACGTTGGTGGGTTCCCTGGTGGGGCATACGGCCGAGACGTTGAGTGGGATTGTTATCAGCCAGTTGACGCAGCCGGGAGCGCCGTTGCTTTACGGCGGAGCGCCGGCAGTTTTCGACGTGCGTTATGAAACAACCCCCATGGGCGCCGTGGAAACGCAGATGATGGATTGTGCTTACAATGAAATCGGCAAATTTCTTAATATTCCCACGCAGGCTTATGTGGCGTTAAGCGATGCGAAAGTCCCGGATGCCCAGGCGGGGTTGGAGACTTCCATGGGCGCCGTGATGGCAGCCCTTTCCGGGATTAATAGTATTTCCGGGCCGGGGATGTTGGACTTTATTAATTGTTTTTCTTTAGAGAAATTGGTGTTGGACAATGAAATTTGCGGCATGGCATCCCGGTTGGTGGAGGGGATTCAACCCAGGGAGGATTTCCCGGCGGTTCCCAGGTTTGAGGAGTTGTTAAAAGATCAGCATTTGTTGATTTCGAAGCATACGAGGCGTTATTTGAGGCACGAGCACTATTTTCCCGGTTCGGTCATTGATCGTGCGTTGCATGAGCGGTGGCAGGAGCAGGGAAGTTTATCTTTGTCGGATCGGGCGCGAAGTGAGGTAGAGCGTTTGATCGGTGAGTATGAACCGTCATCATTGGCGGAGGAAGTTAAGAAAGAGTTGACAGGTATTATGGAAGCCGAGGCAAGGCGCCGCGGCATGGAAAAGTTGCCGTTTTTTATTTGACCAAAATTTTTTGGTGGTCCAGGCCCATTTTTTCAAAATGGGGCTGGGCCGCCGGAGGCAGCATTGAAAAAAATAATCAACATTCCAATTGACAAAATCA